>JAPLOK010000401.1 GCA_026400775.1 Alphaproteobacteria bacterium
CCTGGCGCCGGGTCCGGATGTGACCGTGGATGACGTGATCCGCGCCTATGAGGAACAATGCGAAGCCGTCGAGAAGATGGGCGGACGCATCATCCTCATGGCCTCACGCGCGCTGGCCAAGGCGGCGCGCAGCCCCGCCGACTACGAACGCGTCTATGCGCGCATCCTGGGCGCGGTGCGCCAGCCCGTGATCATCCATTGGCTGGGCGAGATGTTCGACCCCGCACTCGACGGCTACTGGGGCCATGCCGACCACATGGCCGCGATGGAGGTGGCGCTCCAAGTCATCCATGCGCATGCCGCGAAGGTGGATGGCGTGAAGATCTCCCTGCTGGACGACCAGAAGGAGATCGCCATGCGCCGCCGCCTGCCAAAAGGCGTGCGCATGTACACCGGCGATGACTTCAACTACGCCGAACTCATCGCCGGCGACGAACAGGGCTATTCCGACGCGCTGCTCGGCATCTTCGATCCGATCGCGCCGGCGGTGGGTGGCGCCTTGGCGGCGCTGTCGCGCAACGACCTTTCCACCTTCCATGATATCCTGGCGCCTACGGTTCCGTTGTCGCGCCACATCTTCAAGGCACCGACGCGGTTCTACAAAACCGGCGTGGTGTTCATGGCCTGGCTGAACGGCCACCAGGACCATTTCGTGATGGTCGGCGGCCAGCAATCCACGCGCAGCATCCAGCATTTCGCGGAGCTGTTCCGCCTGGCGGACAAGGCCGGCCTGTTGCGCGACCCAGAAATGGCGGTGGCGCGGATGAAGACGCTTTTGGCGCTGCACGGTGTGGCGTAATGCGCCCGATCGCGAAGCACCGCAGACGCGCAGCGGCGAGGAGCGAAGCGTGAATCGGCCGCACATATCTCCGCTCTCGCTCAACACCGTCACGGTGAAGGAACGCTGGGGCCTGGCCGAGTGCATTGAAGGCTGCGCGCGCCACGGTATTCCTGGTATTTCGCCATGGCGTGACGTGCTGCACGCCATGGGCGTCGCGGCCGCCGCCAAGCATATCCGCGATGCCGGCCTGACCGTCACGGGCCTGTGCCGCGGCGGCATGTTCCCCGCACCCGACGCCGCCGGCCGCGCCGCCGCCATCGAGGATAATCGTCGCGCCATCGACGAAGCACATGCGCTCGGCGCGCAATGCCTGGTGATGGTCTGCGGCGGGCTACCGGCCGGCTCGCGCGACCTGGCCGGCGCGCGCGCCATGGTGCGCGACGGGCTCTCGGCCATCCTGCCGCATGCGCGGGCCGCGGGCGTCACGCTGGCGCTCGAGCCGCTGCACCCGATGACTTGCGCGGACCGCTCCGTGCTCTCCACCACCGCGCAGGCGCTCGACCTGTGCGATGCGCTGGGCGATGGCATGGGCGTCGCGCTCGATTGCTATCACATCTGGTGGGACCCCGATGTCGAGCGGCAGATTGCGCGCGCGGCCTCGCGCATCGCCGCCTTCCACGCCTGCGACTGGCTGGTGCCCACCACCGATCTCGTCTTCGACCGCGGCATGCCCGGCGACGGCGTGATCGACATCGCATATCTCCGTGGCTGCGTCGAAGCTGCGGGCTATAACGGCTTCACTGAGGTCGAACTTCTCTCCCGCCGCTGGTGGGCGGAGGATCCTGACCAGGTGCTGACCATCATGAAAGACCGCCACAAGGTCTAACCGGGAGAAAACCATGCCGACACGCCGCACGCTTCTGTTCACCGCATTGGCCGCGCCTGCGCTGGCGCAAAGCTGGGCGCCGGAACGCCCGATGCGCATGGTCGTCCCCTTCGCGCCGGGCGGTGCCACGGATATCGTGGCGCGTGTGCTGGCCGAACCCATGGGCACGCGGCTTGGCCAGCCGATCGCGGTGGAAAACCGCACCGGCGCGGGCGGCAATGTCGGCGTGGAAGCCGTGGTGCGCGCGGCCGCCGATGGCCACACCTTGCTGATGGGCACCACCGGCACGCTGACCATCAACCAGCACCTCTATGCCAATATGAGCTTCAACCCGGTGGCCGATCTGGCGCCGGTGGGCCTCGCCTTCGGCACCGACCATGTGCTGATCGTGAACCCGAATGTCGCGGCGCAGACGGCGCAGGAATTCCTGGCCCTGGTGCGCGCCCAGCCTGGCCGGCTGTCCTATGGTTCGGGTGGGTCGGGCACCTCCACGCACACCGTCGCGGAACTGTTCAAGCTGGTCGCGCAGGTCGATATCCAGCACGTGCCGTATCGCGGCAGCGCGCCGGCGTTGAACGACACTGTGGCGGGCAATGTGCAGGTCATGCTGGACCAGATCGCAAGCGCCTTGCCCATGGCGCAAGCCGGCCGCGTGCGCGCCCTTGCGGTGACCGGCCCGCGCCGCCACCCCGCGCTGCCCAATGTGCCGACGGTGTCCGAGATCGGCCTGCCAGCGGCGGAGGCGACCTCCTGGGGGGCGGTGATGGCGCCGGCAGCCACGCCCGCGCCGGCCATCGCGCGATTGAACGCGGCCCTGCGCGACTCCCTGGAATTGCCCGCCGTGCGCGAGAGGCTGACCGCGGTGGGTGCCGATGCGCTCACTTCCTCGCCCAACGAACTCGCCGCCTATCTGCGCGGCGAGGTCGAGAAATGGGGCCGCGTGGTGCGTGAGGCCCGCATCACCGTGAACTGATCCTGGCATCCGCCGCGGCCTCGGTGCAGGCTATGCGCGGGAGGAAGGATCATGCTGCTCTTCGTGGAGGAAATCACCGCGCGGCCACAACGCGCCGAGGCCGCGGCCGCGAGGCTGCGCGCACCCGGGCATGTGCTGATGACGGCACAGATCGGGCCGGGAATGAACCGCCTGCTGCGCGCATCGCTGCA
>JAPLOK010000026.1 GCA_026400775.1 Alphaproteobacteria bacterium
GATGATGCGCCATTGGCGCGAGCGCGAATTCGAACGCCATCTCTCGCCGCCGGTGGCGCGACAGGCGCTGGGGCTCTGGGCCTGGTTCGCCAAGCGGCCACAGATGTATCGCGCCGCCACGCGCGCGGGCACCTGGCTGCTGCGCCGCCTGGCGCGCGGGCGCGGGCGCTTCGCCTCACTGCCGCTGGCCGGCGGCTGGACCGCGGGGCGCGACCTGCCGGCGCCGCAGGGTGGCACCTTCATGGCCGAATATCTGCGCAGGAAGAGGGGAGGCGCGTGATGCAACAGGAACCCATCCTGACCACGCTGATGATGCTGCGCCGTGGCCTGGTCACGCCCGGCCCGATCGAGACCAAGCTCGAACGTATCGAGGAAGCGCTGGATCGCCTCGAAGCACTGCTGCGCCCACCCACGCGCCAATGAGCAAGGACGCCATCCTCAACGCCATCCGCCGCGGTCTGCGGCGCGGCCCCTTGCCGGCCGACCAGCGCGCCATGCTGGAATCACGGCTGCATACGCATCCGCGCCATCTGGTGCCCTCACGCGCGAAGGGTGCGCGCGCGGAACTGGTCGCGCGCTTCATCGCCAATGCGACGCGCGAATTCGCCACCGTCGCGCGCCTGCCGGACATGGCCGCCGTGCCCGCCGCCATCGCCGAGCACCTGGCCGCGAACAACCTGCCCACGCGTTTCGCCATGGCGCCGCACCCTGAATTGTTCGCCCTGCCCTGGGACACACGCCCCATGCTCAAGCCCGAGGCACGCCGCGCCGAAGCCACCGACACCGTCACGCTGACCCACGGCTTCGCCGGCATTGCCGAGACCGGTACGCTGATGCTGCCCGGCGTGCCCGAGCGCCCCACCACGCTGAACCTGCTGCCCGAACAGGCCATGGTGCTGCTGCGCGCAAGCGCCATTGTCGGCGGTTTCGAGGATGCCTGGGACCAAATGCGGGCACGGCATCGGGACGCGCTGACCGATGGCTTCATGCCGCGCAACGTGATGTTCGTGACCGGCCCCTCGCGCAGCGCCGATATCGAGCAGACGCTGGAACTGGGCGCGCACGGCCCGCGCCAGCTGCACATCATGCTGGTGGATGACGAGCCCGAGGCCGTGTAGAGCCGGCGCATGCGCCGCGCCCGAACATTGTCGGAGGAGGAACGCCACCTCTGGGCAGCCTATGCCCAGGCGGTGAAGCCACTGCGCGGGCGCGCGCCGCTGCCCGCGCCGCCCGCGCCGGAGCGCATCACCGTGAGCCCGCCGCCACCGCCGCGCCCCTCACCGCCACGCGCCACACCGGCCTCGGTCGCGGTGGGTGTGCAGCCCTCGGGGGTGGACGCGAAACGCTGGACGGAACTGCGCCGCGGCCGCCTGCGCCCCGAACGCAAGCTGGACCTGCACGGCCACTTCGCCGAGGTCGCGCATGGCCTGGTGCGCCGCTTCATCCTGGATGCTGCGGCGGATGGCGCGCGCTGCATCTGCATCGTCACCGGCAAGGGCCAGGGCGAGGGCGGTGTGCTGCGCCGCGAATTGCCGCATTGGCTGAACGCGCCCGATTTGCGCCCGCATATCCTGGCGGCAGCACACCCGCACAAGGCCAATGCGGGGGCGGTGCATGTGCTGCTGCGCCGGCTGCGCGCGTGACGCCGTTCGGCGCCAGGCTGCGCACGCTGCGCGAGGCGCGGGGGCTGTCGCTGTCTGACATGGCCAAGGCGTTGCAGGTCTCGGCGGCCTATCTCTCGGCGCTGGAGCATGGGCACAGGGGCAAGCCATCGCCGGGGCTGGTGCACCAGGTGAATGAGTATTTCGGGCTGATCTGGGATGAGGCGGATGAGATCGCGCGGCTGGCCTCGCTGTCGCATCCGCGCGTGACGATCGATACGGCGGGGCTGTCACCCGACGCGACGGAACTGGCGAACCGGCTGGCGCAGCGTATCGGGCGGCTGCCGCCCGATACGCTGCGCGCGATGCTCAAGCTGATGCACGGGCCCTAGCGGGCTGAGTGAGCCTGATCGGATCGGACTCCAGAAGCCTGCTGGCGCCATCACCGATTTGAGGGTTGCGCATCCTGCCGCCATGGGCCGACGGTTTCCGCCTTGTTCGGGAGCGGCAGCATGACAGAGGTGATCATCTCGCTGGCGAGCCCGCTTGGAAAGGTAGCGCTGCTGGGCCTGATCGTGATGGGGCCATTCATTTGCGCGCTGATCCAGAGCAGCAATGCGTCCCGCAGCCAGGAAGCGCTGCATTCGCTCGAGGAGCCGGTCCAGCGCACCCAGGCATTCCGCAGCGCCGAGAAGTATTTCTCGCGCCGCGTGCCCTTGCTGCGCTCGGACGACAATGCTCAAGCACGCATCGCCTTCGTCAATTCCATGGGTTTCATGACGGCGTTGCTGGCGGTGCTGTTTACGCCCATCCTGTTCCCGGATCTGCTGGCACAGGTGTGGACCACGCCGAACTACCTGCTGGCAGGCCCATTCCTCAGCCTGTCCGGCTCCGAGAGCACCAAGATCGCGCAGTACCAGGCCACCACGATGGCGATCGCTGCGCTGGCGATCAGCGCGGCCTATGTGCGGCTGCTGTTCGACATCGTCGTGCGGTTCAACACGGACCAGTTCGGCGCGATGCAGGTGATCTTCTCCATCACGCGCCTCGCAGCCGCGCCGCTGGTCGCGATGCTGGCGCGGCATCTGCTGTATTTTGCGCTGGCCACTGACCCGCCAGCCGATGCGGCCTTGGCGGCAGCCACGACCGCGCGGGCCGACGAGATGATCCTGCTCACATCGGCGCTGGTCGCGGTGCTGGCCGGTGTGCAGCCGGACGTCTGGCTCTCCAGGCTGGTGGTGTTCGCGAGCCGGCTGCTGGAGCGCATGCCGCCCACCTCATGGCTGGTGGCGGCGCACCAGGCCGAGCCCAAGGCCGAAACCCTGCCGGAGGCGAAGCCGCTGACGCTGCTGATCGGCATGGGCGTGGACCATCGCGACAAGCTGATGGAGGTCGATATCAACGAGTGTCAGCGCCTCGCCGCCAGCAACCCGCTGGTGACCTGGGCACGCACCTCGCTCAGCCTGCTCGATGTTCTGGAACTATGCGACCGGGCGATACTCGCCATCGCCTTCGACGCCGCATCGCTGCAAGTGCTGCGCAGCCAGGGCATCACCGGCGCTCTGCAACTGGAAGGGCTGGACGACAAGGCGCGATCCGTCTTGGCCGGGCTGATCGGACAATCGCCCGATCTCTTCGCGGCGCGCATCACCGCCTTGCTGGAGAGCCCCGTGGTGCTGGAACTGCGGGAACTGGTCCAAGCGGTCCGTGCCGGCCTCAAAGCCGGCAACTGACGCGTCTTCAGGCCGGGTCGCCGTTATCGGCCACCAGGCCGGCGGCCTCGATGCCGGCCATGCAGCACACTTCGTCATTCGGCGAGGTATCGCCAGAAATGCCGACCGCACCCAGCAGGACATGATTGGCATCGCGCACCAGCACGCCGCCCTGCACCGGCACGGCGCGGCCGCCCGTCAGGTCGGACAGCGCGTTGGTGAAGCCGGGCGCGCCCTGCGCGCGGCGGGCCAGTTCGCGCGTGCCGAAGCCCATCGCCATGGCGCCATAGGCCTTGCCATGCGCGATGTCCTGCCGCGCGATGGAGCAACCGTCTTCGCGCTTCAGCACCTTCATCTGCCCGCCAGCATCAATGACGCAGACGGTGAGCGGCAGGAAGCCATGCGCATTGCCGGCGGCCAGGGCGGCATCGGCGATGATCTCGGCCTGCTTCAGCGTCAGGCCATTGACGGCGGCAGGGTGTGCGGGTTGCGGCATGAAGTGCTCCTGGACGTTGCTGGCGAGCATCGTGACGCGACCGGGCGGCCGCGATCTGCTCCTACGGTGCCGTCGTTTGAACGCCCGCGCGCCATGTGTCCAGACGCGCGCCCCAACCCGCGCCCTGCACCCATTCCTGCACACCGCGCGAATCGCCCAGGGCGCGCGCCGAGGCCCAGCCCAGTGCGAGCATGCAGGACAGCACCGGCACGCCGCCATGGAAGGGATGCGCGCGGATCGCGCCCAGCGTCGGCATGCCTGTGCCCAGCATGACGATGGCATCGCAGCCCTGCGCATCCAGCGCCAGAAGTGCTGCCGTGCAGCCGGCCTCGTCCATCGCGTAGATCGGGTGGAACACGCCGTCCCGCAGCGCCGCACCCGAGACCGCCGCCACCTCGAAGCCTCGCGCCTGCCAGTATGCGATGCCCGCGCGCGTTAGGTCATCAGGGTATGGTGAGACCAGGCCGATGCGGCGCGCGCGCAGTTCCACCAGCGCATCGCGCACGGCGGTCGCCGTGGTGACAAAGGGGCGCTGCGCCGCGGCCTGGATGCGCGCCACCGCGGCGTCCTCGGCTTCGGGCATGGCGTAATAGCTGGCACCAGTGCAGGCGAAGGCAATGGCGCCCACGGGCGCATTGGCGAATTGCGCGGCGTAGGTTTCGAGCCCGTCCAGGTAATCCAGCAGGCGCGCGATGATGGTGGGCTTGTCGCTGGTCATGCGCGCATTCAGCATCGCCATGCCCGGCGGCAGCATGAGTGCGAATTCGGGTTCGACCGTGGTGTTGGCCTGCGGCGTCAACACGCCGAGCAGCCCGCGGGGGGCGTAATGGGTGCTCATCGGCCGGTGACCGTGGCAGCAATGACAGCGGCGTCAACCGGTTCGGCCGCGCCGCGCCAGGCGACATGGCCGTCGGGACGCACAAGCAGGCAGGGCGCGGTGAAGAATGTCGCGGCCTCGGGCGGGATCGCGGCTTCGGCAACCGGCGCGCCGCATGCCCGCAAGGCCGCAGCGAGGCCCGGCGCCGGCCCCAGCACGGTAAAGCGCGTACCCACCAAGTCCAAGGTGCTGCGCCCATCGTCCAGCCAGTGATGCGGCAGGCGGCTACCGGGCCAGGTGCTGGGTGCGACCTGGTTCGGGTCATCGGGCGGTTCTGGCGTGCCGTCAGGCACCACGATCGGGCTGTCGGCATAGCGATAGCCCAGATGCGTACCGGCGGAGTTGAACTGCCGCGCCATCCAGCGCAGGCGCTCGGTCAGGCGGGTGGCATCGATGCCGGTCGCGGCTTCGGCCATGACGGCGTCAATGCGGTCACTGTTGTTGGGGCTGATCACGCTGTTGCGCCAGGCGACGGGCTTGCGCTCGGCCTCATAGCTGTCGAGCAGGCGCGGGCCGGCCCAGCCGCGGATGGTGGCTTCGAGCTTCCAGGCGAGGTCGGCGGCATCACCGATGCCGGTGTTCATGCCCACGCCGCCGGTCGGCACGAAAAGATGCGCGGCATCGCCCGCCAGCAGGACGCGCCCGGCGCGCCAGCTTTGCGCGACCGATTGGTGGTGATGCCAGTGCGTGGTGGCCAGGATTTCGGCCTCGAAAGGCCGGCCCATGGCGCGGTGCAGGATGGCGCGGGGATCGTCCAGCCTGTCATCGCGTGTGGGGTCGGCCCAGTAGAACTGGTAGTTCCACAGCTCGCGCCCATCGATCGCGGTGAAGACGCCGAAGCTGCCCTTGGTGAATACGAAATACAGGTTCGCCAGGCCCTTGCCGTGGGCGGCCAGGAAGTCGGGCGAGCGGAACAGGAAGGAGACATTGGAGCGCATGCGCCCGCGCCCGATCCAGCCGATGCCGAGCTGGCGCCGCGCCATGGACGCACCACCATCGCAGGCCACCAGCCAATCGGCGGTGATGGTCTCGCCGGTGGAGAGGGTCGCGCGGACGCGCGGGCCTTCATCAACGAAGGATTCCAGCTTCGCGCCATGGCGCATGGAGAGTGCGGACAGGCCGCGCGCATGTTCCAGCAGCACCGGCTCCAGCGCCTGCTGGCCGATCTGCGTCTTGCCATAGGGGCTCCATTGCAGTTCGCGGAAGCGAGCGATGGTCGCCGGGTCACGGGCGCGGATCCTGTCCACCGCGGGCGAGGTGAAGCGCAGGAATTCCTGGCCCGCCAGCGTGTCCGTGAATAGGATGAAATAGCCATCCTGCTGCGGCATGCAGGCAGCATAGACCGCCTCGTCCAGGCCCCAGCGGCGGAACAGCTCCATGCTGCGCGCGCCCAGCAGCGTGGCCTTGGGGTGGCGCGTGGGTTCGGTGCGTTCCTCCACCAGCAGGGCGGGAATGCCGCGATGGGCCAGGTCGATGCCGAGGGTCAGTCCGACCGGGCCACCGCCCAGGATCAGCACGGGAACATGGGTCATGCACAGACTATACAGGTTAGACAGGCCAGTGGAAGTGGGCTAGTCAGGGGCATGATCCCGCTGTGGCAACGCATCGCCAATCTGCTGCGCGCGCGGCTCTCACCGCTGCCGCCGGGCACGCCGCTGCCGGGCGAAACCGCGCTAGCCGCCGAATTCGGCGCCGCGCGCATGACATTGCGACGGGCGCTCGCGATGCTGGAGGCCGAAGGGTTGATCCGCCGCGAAGCCGGGCGCGGCAGCTTCGTCGCGCGCCCCGGCAATGCCGAGGGGCTGATCGCCGATATGCGCGAGATCGGCGCGCACTCCGCCGTGCGACTGCTGGCGCTGGACCAGGCGCCGCTGCCGGTCCATGCGGCCGCCGCGCTGGACCTGGATGCGGGTGCGCCAGCCCTGCATATCCGCCGCGTGCGCGCCGATGCGGCCGGCGCCTTCTCGCTGGTGGACAGCTTCGTGCCGCTATCGGCCGCGCGCAGCCTGCCACGCGCACGCATCGCCCGTGGCACGCCGATCA
>JAPLOK010000509.1 GCA_026400775.1 Alphaproteobacteria bacterium
CCGGTGTGCTGGAAAGCATTGGCGCCAAGGAAGGGGCCGAGGTGCAGCCCGGTTCCGTGCTGGGTTCGATCGCCGCCGGCGCCGCCACCGCGGGGGCGAAGCCCGTGGGCACGGCCAGCGGGTCCATCACGGGTTCGGCCGCGGCCGCTGCGGCGCCCACGCCGCCGCCTGCGCCCGCCCCGGTGCCTGTCGCCGCCGCCGCGCCGCATGCGCCGATGCCGTCCGCCGCCAAGCTGATGGCGGAAAACAACATCGCCCCCGGCCAGATCGGCCCTGGCTCGGCCAAGGATGGGCGCATCGCCAAGGGCGATGTGCTGGCCTTCCTGGCGAACCCGCCCGCCGCTGCCGCGCCCGCCGCAGCGTCCAAGGCCGCGCGCGCCGCGCAGCCCGGCGAGGAACGAGTGCGCATGACCAAGCTGCGCACCACCATCGCGCGCCGCCTCAAGGAAGCGCAGAACACCGCCGCCATGCTGACCACCTTCAACGAGGTGGATATGGGCGCGGCCATGGCCCTGCGCGCCGAATACAAGGATGCATTCGAGAAGAAGCACGGCACGCGGCTGGGCTTCATGGGCTTCTTCGTGCGCGCCTGCGTCGTCGCGCTGAAGGAATTCCCCGCCATCAACGCCGAGATCGACGGCGATGAGGTGATCTACAAGAATTTCATGAACATGGGTGTGGCTGTCGGCGGGCCGAACGGCCTGGTCGTGCCGGTCGTCCGCAACGCGGATGCGATGAACTTCGCGCAGATCGAGAAAACCATCGCCGATTTCGGCAAGCGCGTGCGCGATGGTCAACTCAAGCTGGACGAAATGGCCGGCGGCAGCTTCACCATCACCAATGGCGGCGTCTATGGCAGCCTGATGAGCACGCCCATCCTGAACCCGCCGCAATCGGGCATCCTGGGCATGCACAAGATCCAGGACCGGCCGATGGCCGTGGGTGGTAAGGTGGAAATCCGGCCGATGATGTATATCGCGCTGTCCTATGACCACCGCATCGTGGACGGCAAGGAAGCCGTCAGCTTCCTGGTGCGGGTGAAGGAAAGCATCGAGGATCCGCGGCGCCTGATCCTGGACATCTGACGTCCAGCCGCAATCCTGCGACACTGATTGACCGCCAGGGGCGATTCCGCCTGTGCGGACCAGACTCTACGGGTATAACAGGCGCGGCCGGGCCTTGGGGTCCGACCAGCGCCGTCATGTCGGGAAACAGAAACCATGCGTTCGCGCGAAGGCCAGCTCAGCGATAACCGTCCCATCCCCCGCTCGCGGCTGGAGAAGGAAAAGCAGCTGCGGGAATTGAAGGAAGTCTACGCCGGGCTGAAGCCGCATACCTCGCCAGAATTGCGCGCGTCGATCGTCGGCAAGATCCGGGAATTGCAGGTGGAACTGGCGCAGCCCGCGCCGCCGCCGCGCGAAGAACGGCCCAAGCGTGAGCCTCGCCGGCCGCGCGTGATGGGGTGAACGACTGGACCGGTCGCTCTGGCCGGTTGTTTTGGCGGCACATTCCACGCGTGACCGCCTATTGCTCCAGGATCTCGCCCGTCGCGGCGTCGATCACCAGCCGGATTTCGCGCGCGCGCCGGCGCAGGGTGGCGCGGATGCGCCCGGCATCCTCACCCTGGCCGCGCTCGACCACCGAATAGACATGGCCGGCGCGCAGGTCGCGCAGGAATTCCTCCAGCGGCGCGCCCAGCAGCGCTGCCGCGTCCTCGGCGTTCAGGATGACATCGCCGGCCGCGTCTAAGGCCAGGCGGCGCGGCGCGGTCATCGGTTAGCCAC
>JAPLOK010000130.1 GCA_026400775.1 Alphaproteobacteria bacterium
AGATCGGCGGCCCAGGATGGCGATGCGCATGAGCCGAGCGGATGTTCTGCCGCCTATCGCCGCCGCCGCTTCCCCTCCCCACCCAGCCACCCTACCCTCCCGCCATGCGCATTCTCCTGCTGCTGCTCGCCCTGACGGCCCCTGCCATGGCCCAGCGCGCCGAAACCCTGACCCTGCCGGGCGAGGCCCGCACCGGCACGGACCAGCGGCAGGTGCGCTTCACCTTCCTTTGTTCAGCCAATGCGGGGCCGCAGGTGACGGGCGTCCTGGCCGTGGATCTGGCGGTCTCGCGCCATGACACGCTGCGGCCGGTCTTCAATTTCGACGCCTATGAAGGGCCGGATGCGAATGCCGGCCGGCGGACCGGGCTGGAGGTCGCGGGCCAGGGCGCGGCTGTGCGGATGCAGAGCATGGTCAGCGGCTCGATCGGCGAGGGTGACGCTTTCGTCTTCAACCTCGCGGCGGCCCGCAGGCGCGATGCGGCGCGGCTGGCGGAATTGTCGCGGCTGCTGACGCCCTTGACCCAGGGGGCCGCGCAACTGGAATGGACCCAGGGCAATACCCGGCCTGGGGGGCCGGCCATCACCGCCCGGCTGGCGGTCAGCGCCGCGGATGCCGCAAGGCTGCGGACGGTGCTGGAACCCTGCCTCGCGCCATAACAGGCCAGGGCTGGCGCTCAATCACGCCTGGGCGTGCCGAGCTTGCTTATTGCGCTCTTCGACTTGAGCGTGGACGCCTAGCGAGCAGGCTGTCTTGGTGCAGGAGGGCGGACGGTGCGAAGCGCCTCTGAGAACCCGTTTGCAGTAATGTTAAATGATGCAACCGTCCCACAGGAGTCATTGATCTCAAAGATCGCGAGATCACGCATCCTCAGTAGGGCACTCTCGGCGGACGCACCCAAAAAAATCGCGCTTCGGTCGCTTGATAAATCTCGCGCCCGCGTTTCCAACACTTGACCGTTATCGATTTGCAGATTGACTCTCGCAGAATTATTCGACGTGTGGCAAATATAGGTATTGCCCGTCACGATGTAGGAATCCGAACGCCTAATGACTACACTAACTGGTGCGCTTCTAAGCCGGCCCCTATGCTGAATTGATCCTCTAGTCTGAAAGATGGCGGCGGGTGTCCCCCGACCAAAACTGTCTCGGAACTCCGTGAATCTCCAAGACTCGCCGCTCGCCGCCGCTGGTGCGGCTATGAGAGCAGGAAGGCCGAGCATAGAGCGTCGGCCAATATCTTCGACCAGCGTGATGAGGCAGCGCATGCCGTAGGTCATACGCCTACTTTCCCGGGAAACCAAAGCGACGGCCCTCTCCAGCAGCTTCCTTCCCGCCTTGCGCCACGCCTTCGCACGATGCCACGCGAGGTTGATCGGAAGGTAGGCCGTGCTCACCCCCCAGCCGAGATGGTGTCCTTAATGCGGTTGAGCTGCACAAGTTCCACGCTGACTTGGGATCCCCCCTTTCAAGAGTCGCTGTCGCATGGGCCGTCATTCCATCAACCAAAAGGGGAGGGGTCCGGCCCCGCCCAGGCTGAGTCGAACAGCGCATTGCTTTTTCTGGATTATCATCCTATATAAAGCAGGCTGTTTGACAATCGCATCCGCCGCATCCCGCCCGGACGGGACAGTCCGGGAATTTGTCGCAAGCCTGCATCATGGGGCCGGGCTCGGAATTTGTCGCAACCGCGCACCATCACGCCCTGCCCCGAATTTGTCGCAAGCGCGCATCATGCGTCACACCAACTCCGCCACCGTCACCACCCGCCGCTCGCGATCCTCCAGCTCCCGGGTCGTCGGCACTTCCAGCACGCGCACCACCCGCAGCCCCTCGCGCGGCAGATAGGCCCGTCCCGGATCGGCCAGCAGCACCCGCGCGCCCTGCCGGGCCATGCCGCGCAGCCAGGGCAGGATATGCGCGGTCATCGGCGCCTCGTAACAGACATCCCCGGCCAGGATCACATCCCAGCGGCAGTCAGCACCCACCACGTCTTCCAGAAGGGCCGTCACCGCCACGCCGTTCAGTTCCGCGTTCAGCGCAATCGCCGCCGTGGCCAGCGGGTCGATCTCGGCGGCCTCCACCAGCGCAGCCCCGGCCTTCGCGGCGGCAATGGCGGCAATCCCACACCCGGCCGCGAAATCCAGCACCCGCAGCCCCGCGACATGGGCGGGTTCGTCCAAGATCATCCGCGCCGTCGCAATGCCGCCCGGCCAGGCGAAGGCCCAGAAGGGTGGCTCCATATCGCGCTCGGCCAGCCAGCTTTCGGTGGCTTGCCAGATGGGCGTGATCTCGCTGGCCAGATGCAGCGCGATCTCCGGCACCAGCGCGGCGCGCCCCACCAGCGTATGGGCGCGCACAAACCCCGAACTGTTCACCCGCGGCCCACCAGGATGGCGACGGCGACCAGCAACCCCGTCTCCCGATTCGCGCGGAACAGCCGCAGGCACAGTCCCGGGTTGTCGATGTCGAGCGCGATCACCTGCCACACCAGCAGCGCCACCGGCCCCACCAGCAGCACGCCGTAATAAGGCCAGGACAGCCCCCCGAACCACCCGGCCGCGCAAAGGCACAGCAGCATCGCCGCGTAGCAGGCCACCAGGAAAGGCCGTGTCGTGTGCTCGAAGCGCCGCGCCGTGGAGCGCACGCCCACGATCGCGTCATCCGCGCGGTCCTGGTGCGCGTAGATCGTGTCATAGCCCAGGATCCAGAAGAAGGCCGCCAGATGCAGCAGGAAGGCCGTCAGCCCCCATGTCCCGGTGGCGGCCGCATAACCCAGCGTGGCACCCCAGCCAAAAGTCACGCCCAGCGCCGCCTGCGGGTAGTCCGTCACCCGCTTGGCCAGCGGATAGAACGCCACCGGCAGCAGCGACAACACACCCAACCAGATCGACAGCCCGTTCAACTGCATCAGGATGGCAAGCCCGATCAGCCCCAGCACCGCCACGAAGCCCAGCGCCGCCCAGGGGGAGACCGCGCCGGAGGCGATGGGCCTGCCGCGTGTGCGTTCCACCTGGCGGTCCAGCTCGCGGTCCCACAGGTCATTCACCACGCAGCCTGCGCCGCGCATCACCACCGCACCCACGCCGAACAACAGCACCAGCCAGGCGCCCTGCCCCCAGCCAGGTGCGGCCAGCGCAATCGCCCAAAGCCCCGGCAGGAACAGCAGCCACGACCCGATCGGGCGGTCCAGCCGCATCAGAATGGCGTAGGGCTGCGCAGGCGCGGGCAGGCGTGCCACCCAACCTTCACGCCGGATATCGGTGTAGCCTTGCATGTCGGGCGGGATGGGCGATGCTGGGCCCCGTGTCCATCCCCCGCCTGTTCACCGAAGACGCGCTGCTTGAGGGCGCCGAGATCGCCGCAACCCCGGCCCAGGCGCACCATTTGGGCGCAGTGCTGCGGCGCGGTGCGGGCGATGCGTTGCGGCTGTTCAACGCGCGCGATGGTGAGTGGGAAGCGACCATCGCGGCATTGCGCAAGGATCGCGGCGTCTTCCTCGTCGGCACCATGGTGCGCCCCCCCGCGCCTGAGCCTGAACTGGTCCTGCTGCCCGCAGCCCTGAAGCGCGACGCGATGGATTGGCTGGTGGAAAAGGCCACCGAACTCGGCGCCACGCGCATCATGCCGGTGCTGACCGCGCGCACCGTCATTCCGCAGGTCAACACCGAGCGCCTGGCCGCCATCGCGCGCGGTGCCGCCGAGCAATGCGAGCGCCTGACCGCGCCCGTCCTGGCACCCGCGCGGGCGCTGCACGCCGTGCTGGATGCCTGGGATGACACGCCCCTGCTGCTGGCCACCGAGCGCCGCGACGCCCCCGCCTTACCCACGGTTGCGCGAGGTGTGCGCGCCTTGCTGGTCGGCCCCGAGGGAGGCTTCACGCCAGCGGAACTTGACGACGCGCTGCGGCGTCCCTTTGTTACGCCCTGCACGCTGGGCCCGCGCATCCTGCGCGCGGAGACGGCAGCGCTTGCGGGCCTCGCGGCGCTGCAGGCCGTGAACGGCGACTGGTCCACCGGGGACTGGCTTTGAGAATGAGAGGGACCAGTCATGTCGAACCCAGGAGCGGCGGACCCGACGCCGATTGAATCCGTGCGCCAATTGGCCGAGTGGTTCGCCGCCGGCAGCAAGCCGCGCAGCCGCTGGACCATCGGGACGGAGCACGAGAAATTCGGCTTTCGCCGCGACACGCTGGCAGCCCCCCCCTACGCGCCCGATGGCATCGAGGCGATGCTGCACGGGATCATGGCCCGCGGCTGGGAGCCGATCAGCGACCAGGGGAATGTGATCGGGCTGACGCGGGGCAAGGAATCGGTCTCGCTGGAACCGGGCGGGCAGTTCGAATTGTCCGGCGCGCCTGTGGCCACGCTGCACGAGACACGCGAGGAATTGGCAGCCCATATCCGCGATGTGCATGAGGTGGGCGGGCCGCTCGGCTTGGGCTTCGCGCCCTTGGGCTTTCACCCCGTCGCGCGGCGCGAGGACATGACTTGGATGCCGAAATCGCGCTACGCGATCATGCGCCGCTACATGCCCACGCGCGGCACGCTGGGCCTCGACATGATGCTGCGCACCTGCACGGTGCAGGTGAATCTGGATTTCGGCGATGAGGCCGATATGGCGGAAAAGCTGCAGGTATCCCTCGCGCTGCAACCGCTGGCGACAGCCCTGTTCGCGA
>JAPLOK010000185.1 GCA_026400775.1 Alphaproteobacteria bacterium
CACGCCGGCGCGGGTTCAGCGAGGCATAGGGGTCCTGAAACACCATCTGCACGAGGCGCGCGGCCGCACGCCGGCCCTGGGGGCGGGGCGCGCCGGCAATGCGGATCTCACCCCCGTCATGGCCCAGCAGCCCCACCACGCAGCGCGCCAGGGTGGATTTGCCCGAGCCGCTCTCGCCCACCACCGCCAGCGTCGCGCCACGCCGCAGCATGATCGACACGCCATCCAGTGCGCGCACCGGCTTGCGCCGGCGGAACAATCCGCGCGTGGCATATGTCTTGGTCAGGCCACGCACCTCCAGCACTGTCTCGTCCGACAGCGCGCGCGGGGCGGGGGCGCGCAGCACCGGCACCGCGGCCAGCAGCGCCTGGGTGTAGGCGTGGCCGGGATTGGTCAGGATCGCCTGCGCGCTGCCCTGTTCCACCACGCGGCCATGCTGCATCACCGCGACACGGTCGGCGATTTCGGCCACGACGCCGAAATCATGGGTGATGAACATCACCGCCGTGCCATGGCGGCGCTGCAGGTCGCGGATCAGCGCCAGCACCTGTGCCTGGGTCGTCACGTCGAGCGCGGTGGTGGGTTCGTCGCAGATCAGCACCTCGGGCTGCAAGGCCAGCGCCATGGCGATCATCACGCGTTGGCGCTGCCCGCCGGAGAGTTCATGCGCGAAGGCGCGAAGCGCGCCCTCCGGGTCGGGCAGGTTGACCTCGCGCAGCGCGGCAAGCGCGCGTTGCATCGCCTCCCGCCCATCCAGGCCCAGATGCACGCGCCACATCTCCGACAACTGCGCGCCCACGCTCATCAGCGGGTTCAGGGCGGTCATCGGCTCCTGGAAGACCATCGCCACGCGCCGGCCGCGCAGGGCGCGCCAGGCCTCCGGCGATTTCGCGCGCAGATCCTCGCCCGAGAGATGCATGGAGCCGGCCGCGATGGACAGGCCGGGCGCCAGCAGCCCCATCACCGCCGAGGCGGTGACCGACTTGCCCGAGCCGCTCTCGCCCAGCACGCAGAGAATCTCGCCGGCATCGAGATGCAGCGAGACATCGGCAATGGCGTATTGGCGGTCCGCCCCGGCTGGCAGGCGGATGCTCAGGCCCTGAACCTCCAGCCGCCTCATCGGCCGCTGGCCAGGCGGGGGTTCAGCGCGTCATTCAGCCCCTGGCCCACCAGCGAGACGCCCAGGATGGTCAGCAGGATGGCCACCCCCGGAATGGCCGAGACATACCATTCGGCGCGCAGCACATTGCGCCCCAGCCCGATGAGATTGCCCCAGGATGGCACGTTCGGGTCCGAGAGTTGCAGGAAGGCCAGCGCGCTCTCGAGCAGGATCGAGACCGCCATCACCACCGAGGCATAGACGATCACCGGCGGCAGTGCATTGGGCAGCACCTCGCGCAGGATCAGGTGCAGGTCGCCCAGGCCCTGCACGCGGCAGGCCTGCACGAATTCGCGCGTGCGCAGCGTAAGGAATTCCGCGCGCGTCAGCCGCGCCACCGGCGGCCATGAGACAAGGCCGATGGCGATGGTCACCGTCTCGATGGTGCTGCCGAAGACGGCCACCAGCACCAGCAGCAGCAGGAAATTCGGCAGGGTCTGGAAGGCCTCGGTCACGCGCATCAGCGCGGTGTCCACGAAGCCGCCATAGAAGCCCGCAACCGCTCCCATCGCGATGCCGATGACCACGGCAATGGAGGTCGCGACGAAGCCGATCAGCAGCGAGATGCGCGCGCCATGGAAGATCTGCGCTGCGATGTCGCGCCCCGACGGATCGGTGCCCAGCGGAAAGCGGGGGTTGGCCCCGGGCCATTGCAGCGGCCGGCCTGCCAGGCCCAGCGGATCGGCCGGGAAGAACCAGCCCGCGGTCAGCGCCATGAACACCACCGCCAGCAGGATGGCGCTGCCGATCATCGCCGCCGGGCTGCGCAGATAGGCGCGAAGGGTGCGCATCAGTTCTCGGCCGAGATGCGCGGGTCGAGCCGCGCATAAAGGATGTCCACCAGGAAGTTGATGGCGATCACCAGCAGCGCCGAGACGAAGACGATGCCCAGCAGCGTGTTCAGATCCCGCTGCACCACGCTTTCATAGGCAAGCCGCCCGAGGCCGGGCAGGGCGAAGACGCTTTCCACCACCACCGACCCGCCCAGCATGGTGCCCGCTTGCAGCCCGATCAGCGTGATCATGGGCAGCATGGCGTTGCGCAGCACATGGCGCGCCACCACGCGGGTTTCCGTCAGCCCCTTGGCGCGCGCGGTGCGCACGAAATCCAGGCTCAGCACCTCCAGCATGGAGGCGCGCATGATGCGCAGATAGATCGCCAGGAAGATCAGCCCCAGCGTCAGCGTGGGCAGCACCAGATGGCGCGCGATGTCGAGCATGGCGGCAAGCCCTGTGAGGTCGCGCGTGATGTCCGAGAAGCCGCCGGCGGGCAGCCATTGCAGATGCACGCTGAACAGCACGATCGCCATCAGGCCGAACCAGAAGCTGGGTGTCGCGTAGAAGATCAGCCCCAGCGTGGAGATCAGCGTATCCGGCCAGCGGTTCACTCGCCGCGCCGCCAGCACGCCGAGCACCATGCCGAAGCTGAAGGCGAAGGAGAGGGCCGAGACCATCAACAGGATGGTCGCCGGCAGGCGTTCGAGGATGACGGTCGCGACAGGCTTGCCGTAGATCGCCGAGAAGCCGAGATCCAGCGTCACCAACCGCAGCAGGTATTGCCCGAGGCGCGCCGCGATGCCGAGGTCCAGGCCATAGAACCGGCGCAATTCCTCGGCCAGCGCCGCATCGCCGCCGCCCATCTGCGCCATCAGCGCATCCACGGTGTCGCCCGGCGCCAGTTGCAGCAGCAGGAACATACCCACCAGGATCAGCACCAGCGTCGGCAGCGATGCCGCAAGCCGCCACAATGCGAGGCGAAGGACCCTCAAGAAGCCAGCCAGGCGTCATGCCAGGAGGAGGAGGCCCAGCGCGGATTATTGCCCGCATTGCGCAACCGGCGATTGAACACCGAGACGAAGATCTGCTCGATGGGCATCCAGATCGGCAATTCGGTCTGCACCGCGCGCACGAAATCGGCGTAGAGAGCGCGGCGGCGGGCGGGGGCCACCTCGGTTGCGGCATTGTCGATGATGCCGTCGACGCGCGGGTCCACCCAGCCGAACTGGTTGGTCCATGGGGCGCCGCGCGGGCTGCCGGAGCGGTACCAGACCGTGGTGCTGACGGCCGGGTCACTGCGGTACTGGTGCCAGCCGGTGGCGAGGTCGAAGGCGTGGTCGTTATACACCGTGCGCAGGAAGCCCGCGGCGTCGAGGCGCACGATCTCCACCCGGATGCCCACCTGGCTCAACGATTGCTGGATGAAGGTTGACCACAGCGCGATATCCTCGCCCCAGGGGGCGGGGTGCAGGCGCAGGCTGAAGCGCACGCCGCCGGCGCCGCGCCGGTGCCCGGCCTCGTCCAGCAGGCGGTTGGCGAGTGCCGCATCGAAGCGATACTGCGGCATGTCGCCGGCCGGGTAGTGGTCGGTCGAGACCGAGGGGATGGGGCCGGTGCCGGGCCGCGCGAAGGGGCCCAGGAAGTTCTCGATGAAGAAGGGCACGTTCAGCGCATGCGCGATGGCCCGCCGCACGCGGATATCGGCCAGTTGTGCGGTACGGAAGTTGAATTCCAGCGTGTTGGTGCGCGCATTGCCTTCGTTGCCGCGCGTCGTCACCTCAAAGCGCGGATCGCGGCCGAGGCGTTGCAGATCGGCGATGGCCAGCGAGGAATAGGGGCTGAACAACACCTGGCCCGCTTCCATCTGCGCCGCCGCCGCCGCGCGATCGGTGATGACGCGCCAGACCACGCGGTCCAGATAGGGCAGGTTGGGGCGCCAGTAATTGGGGTTGCGCTCGGCGATGATGAATTGCCCGCGTTCATACTGCACGAAGCGGAAGGGGCCGGTGCCGACCGGCGCGGTATTGGCTGGATTCTGACGGATATCCCCGGTCTCGAAGATGTGCTTGGGCGAGATGTAGCCGAGGTCCGGCATGGCCCGCAGCAGCAGCCCCTGCGGCATCGGGCGCGAATAGCGGAAGACGGCGGTGTGCGCGTCGGGTGTGTCCACCGCTTCCAGGAACTGCTGCAGCGTGGTGCCGTAGTTCAGGATCTGCTTCCACATCGCCATGGCGGTGAACTGCACATCGGCGGAGGTGAAGGGCCGCCCGTCATGCCATTGCACATTGCGGCGCAGGTGAAAGGTATGGGTGAGGCCATCGGGCGCACTCTCCCAGCGCTCGGCCAGCACGCCCACAGGGTTGCCCTGCGCGTCGAGGTCGAGCAGCGCCTCCTGCATCTTGCCACCGACGATGTAGACGCCGGTCGAGGCCTGGAGCGAGGGGTTCAGGATGCGCTGTTCGGTGGCGAAATGCACCGTCAGCACGCCGCCGCGGCGCGGCGTTTCGGCCTGCGCCAGGGCTTGCGCGGGCAGCATGGCGGCCGCACCCAGCAGCAGGGTTTCACGACGGTTCATGGGCGCATTCCTTCAGGGGGTTTCGAACATGACGAGCGTGCCGCTGGCGATGGCAGGCGCGCGCGGCGTGGGGGTGCCGAGCAGCATGGCTGCCCCACCTTCCTCGGGCAGCAGTGCTGGATCGATGCCGCCTAGCGCCGCGATCGCGGCGCGCGGGGCGAAGCCGATCTCGGCGCGGCCAGGGCCGGTCGCCACCAGGTGCAGCGCGCCGTCGACATGCGCGGTGCTTGCGGTGAGTGCCGCGAGATGCGCCGCGGCCCCCGCCGGATCAGCGGTGGCCACGAGCGCGCGCTTGATGCGCGTCACCCCATTGGCGTGGCGTTGCAGCGAGGGCACCCAGACGGCATCGCGCGTGTGGTGCTGGCAGGCAAAAATGCGCAGGCCGCCGGGTGCTTCGTGGCGCGGCCAGTGGAAGACGCTGAACCGCGCTTCGGCCGAACCGCCATCGGGCAGCGATACGGGGCGGCCGAAATGCACCGGGCCGTTCGCGTCCAGCCCGCGGGCGCGCAGGGCGGCGGCGCCGGCTTCGGCATCGGTGGTGGTGAAGGCGGCGCGTTCCAGGCCTTCGCGTTGGGCCAGAAAGCCGCGCAGCGCCTCGTTATGCGGCTGCGGCGTGATCACACCCAACAGTTCGAGGTAATCCTGCCCGAACATCATGGTGTAGTTGCCGCTGCCCATATGCGCGCTGTGCAGCCCGCGCGGCGAGAGGGTGAAGCCGAGCGCCGCCCATTCCGCCGCTGCCGTATCCAGGTCGCGCACAGCCACGACAAGATGATCCAGGCCGACGATCGTCGGAACCATGCCCTCACTCCGTTGTTGCGAAATACTAGGCACCGCGTTTGCCGCACTGCAAGATCGTATCGCGGAGGTGATGATGGCGCAGGCGTTGACATGGCCCGACAGCCTCTGGGCGGCGGCCACGCCCGAAGGCCCCGATCTGCCGGCGTTGGATGGCGAGGCGCGGGCGGATGTGGCGGTTGTCGGCGCGGGCTTCACCGGCCTGTCCACCGCACTGCATCTGCGCAGGCAGGGGCTGGATGTGGCGGTGGTGGAGGCGATGGAGCCCGGATGGGGTGCCTCGGGGCGCAACAATGGCCAGGTGATCCCGACGCTCACGCGCCCCGACCCTGACCAGATTGTGGCGCAGCACGGTGCGGCGGGCGAACGCTTCACGCATCTGATCCGCGACAGTGCCGCGATCCTGTTCGATCTGGTGCGCGAGGAGGGGATCACAGCGGAGGCCGAGCAGAACGGCTGGGTGCAGCCGGTACACAGCCCGGGCCGCATGAAGATCGCCGAGCGGCGCTACCGGCAATGGTTGGCGCTGGGGGCGCCGGTGGAATTGCTCGATGCCGATGCCACCCGGGCGCTGCTGGGCTCCCAGGCCTGGCATGGGGCCTGGCTGAACCGCAGCGGTGGGCATGTGAACCCGCTGGCACTGGCACGCGGCATGGCGCGCGCCGCGCTCGGCCGCGGTGCGCGCATCTTTGCCCGCAGCCCGGTGGCGCGCATCAGCCGCGAGGATGGCCGCTGGGTGGTGCACACGCCGCGGGGCCGGATGGTCGCGCGCGCGCTGATGATGGCAACCAACGCCTATACCCAGGAATTCGGCCGCGCGCTGATGCCCGATGTGGCGCGGCAGGTGGTGCCGGTGCTGTCCTTCCAGATGGCAAGCGAGCCTGTCTCGGAAAATCTGCGCGGCGTGGTGATGCCGACGCGACCGGCGATGAGCGACACGCACGGCGATCTGTGGTTCGCGCGTTATGATGCGCGGCATCGCATCATCACTGGCGGCGCGCTGGCCATACCCTTCAACCGCGAGGCGCGGCTGAAGCCCTATCTGGCGCGACGGCTCGCGCGCATCTGGCCGATGCTGGGCGAGCTGCGCTTCAGCCATGTCTGGAGCGGCAAGATCGGCATGACCGATGACTTCATGCCCCGGCTGCACCGCATCGGGCCGGATGCCTATGCCTGGGCCGGCTGCAATGGGCGGGCGGTGGCGCTGTCGGTCGCACTGGGCCGGGAATTCGCGGCCGCGATCGCCGGGCGTGACCCCGCCACGCTCGGCCTGCCATTCACCGAACCCGAGCCGCTCGCGCTGCACGCGCTGGCGCCGTTGGCCTTTCCCTTCATGCTCAACCTGTATCGCTGGCGGGATGCTCGGGAGGTGTAGCGCGCTGTTGCCAAGCGGCGCGGCGGGTTGCAGATGGACGCATGCGCTTAGGGATTCTCGAATGCGGCCGCTCGCCGCCCGAACTCCAGCAACGGCATGGCAGCTATGCCGCCATGTTGGCCACCTTACTGGGGCATCCCGCGCGCATCTGGCCGGTGTTGGATGGCGTGCTGCCCGACAGCCCCACCGAATGCGATGCCTGGCTGCTGACCGGCTCGCCCGCTGGCGTCTATGACCCGCTGCTCTGGATTCCGCCCTTGTTCGATTTCCTGCGCGCGGCGCGCGGGCGGGCGAAGCTGGTGGGCATCTGCTTCGGGCACCAGGCCATGGCCCAGGCTTTCGGTGGGCAGGTTGTGAAATCGCCCAAGGGCTGGGGCGTGGGGCTGCAGGAATATGCCGTGACGCCCGCGCCCTGGATGGATGATGCGCCTGCCAGCATCCGCGTGGCGGCCATGCACCAGGACCAGGTGGTGGAGAAGCCGGCCGATGCGCGTTTGGTCTGCGCAAGCGAGTTCACGCCCTTTGCCGGACTCGACTACGGCGATGCGATTTCCTTCCAGTTCCATCCCGAATTCGCGCCGGAATTCGGCCAGGATCTGATCCGCACGCGCTTGGCACCGCTGGGCGATCGCGCAGCACCGGCACTGCATTCCTATGCGCTGGGCGATGACCGGGCGGTGGTGGCGGGCTGGATCGGGCGGTTCCTGACGGGCTGAGCAAGCCCTGGCGTGATCGCACCGCCACAGGCGCGAGCCGCGCAATACGCCGCGCTCAGCAGCAGCCCCGCGCCATTTTGTTCAGCGTGCCGGGTGTCAAGCCGCGCGCTGACGCTGTCCCAGGATGTCCTGGACGTTCACCTGCTCGGCGAAGACCAGGCCCAGGACGCCGTTATCCCAGCGTGCGACGCGGGCCTTGACCTTGGCGCCGCTGTGGAACTCCAAGTTCACCGCCTTGCCCGGGGCCAGCTTCTTCCCTGACATGATCGCGATGCCGCTGCCCGAGACGTCGCGGATCAAGACCTCCTCGACCTGACCATCCATGACCAGGCGGGCGCGTTGGCCGCCGCCTGCCACGCGATCAAAGCTGCGGCGTTCATCGCCCTCCGCACGGAGATTGTGCAGGAAGCCTTGCACCTCCCCGCGCAGCAGCCCGGCCTGGTGTTGCACACCCTCGGCCGCGCTGCGCACCTCGGCGCTGCTGGCCTGGGCCTCCTCCGCCGTGCCACGCACGCTGTGCATCGCTTCGCTCACGCCGGCGGTGGCTACGGTGACATTCTGCAGCCGTTCCGTGATCTCGCGCGTGGCGGCACCCTGCTCCTCGACCGCGGCTGCGATCGTGCCGGTGGCCTCGTTGATGCGGCTGATGGTCGTCGCAATGCCGTGCATCACCGTCGCCGCTTCGCCCGCGGCCCGACGCATGGCCGTGATCTGCGCGCTGACATCCTCGGTTGCCTTGGCGGTTTGCGCGGCCAGGTTCTTCACCTCGGAGGCTACGATCGCGAAGCCCTTGCCGGCCTCGCCGGCGCGCGCGGCCTCAATGGTGGCATTGAGCGCGAGCAGGTTGGTTCGGCCCGCGACATCGGAAATCACGCTGAGCACATCACCGATGCGATCGGCGCTGCGCGTCAGCGCCAGCATGCGTTCGTCGCTGGTGCGGGTCTCGTGAACGGCTTCGGACGCGACGGCCGCGGCTTGGGCGACCTGGCGGCTGATCTCGCCCACCGTGGCCGAAAGCTCCTCAACTGCGGCTGCGACGGCGGCCAGATTCTCGGCCGCGCTGCCGGATTGGCGAGCGGTGCTGTCGGCGCGCGCCTGGGTCTCGTTCGCCACCTCGGCCATGCGCTGGGCGGCTGCGCGCATGCTGCTTGCCGCTGTCTCGAATTCCGACATCACCCCGCCGACCGAGAGGCCGAAATCCTCCGTGTAACGTTCCACCGCCTGGGCGCGACGTTCGCGCTGCGCGCGGCCGGCGGCGGCCTCTGCCTCCAGGGCGCGGTTGCGCTCTGCATTGTCGCGGAAAACCTGCAGGGCGGCAGCCATGGCGCCCACTTCGTCACGCCGCGCGACGCCCGGGATCGTCACATCCAGCTGACCGCTCGAGATCGAGCGCATAGCCCCAGCCATACCGGCAAGCGGGCGGCCAATGCGCATCGCCACCAGAAGCGCGACTGGCAGCGCCACCAGCAGCACAGCCAGCGCACTCAGCAGCGAAATCAGCATGCTGTGGGTCTCCGCCGCGTACCAGCCCCTCAGCGGCAGGGCGATCAGCATGCCGCCGGCCACTTGGCCTTCCAAGTCGCGTATGGGCAGGAAGCGCATCAGATGATCGCCACGGCCGGGCAGCGGCCAGACTGTGCCTGCTTCCCCCCGCGCAGGCGAATTCTCGGCCAGCAGCGGGAGTATCGTGACTGGGTCGAGCCCCTCGATGGTAGAGGTGCGCATCCGGCCATTGGCGAAGAGCATCACCTCGCCATCCACCAGGCGGCCGATCTGCCGCGCGGTATCGATCTCCATGCGCCCGGCGACCTTGAGGGTACCGACGACGCGCCCCTCCTGACGAAGCGGCACCACCCCGCCGTAGGCGAACTCGCCCGACGTGGGCGAGAGGGTGATGCCCGGCGCGATCTCACCACGCAGAGCGCGCGCAACATCGGCGACACGCGACTTGTCATCACCGGCCTGGGCCGGGTTGTGGCCGCGCAGCAGGACGCGGCCCTGAGCATCCGTGACTTCCAGGACGGAGACGCTCGGGTCATTGGCCCGCAACATCTCCATCGAGTTGAGGATGCGGTGGCGGATCAGTGCCGCATCGCCGCTGGCGATGGCGTTGACCAGGGCGGCCTGCTGCGCAAGGGCGACGGCATAGGTGCCCATGCGCACTTGGCCCTCGTTCAACATGTTCTCGGCGCGGAAGGCCGCCGCGTCGAGAGCGGCCTGCATGCGATCGTCTCGCAGGTCACGCAGGGAGTAGAGCCCAGCCATCGTGGCCAGCATGGCCCCGGCCAGAGCGGGCAGCACGCCCAACAACGCGATGCGGCCGCGCAAACCTGCGAAGAACTGCATTTTTTTCCCTAACCATGATCGTTTCAGACGAATCCATGTTGCCACGACATTAGTAAAGAATTGGTCAATGGCAGCGTCACGCGCCGGCCGCGAGAAGTTCATCCAGCGCGGGGTTCATGGCGAGAGCGAAGCGCGTCATCTCCGTCACCAACTGGATCGCGCCATCGGGCCGGC
>JAPLOK010000472.1 GCA_026400775.1 Alphaproteobacteria bacterium
GCGCCGCGGAATTCGCCTCCGCCACGCCCTATATGTACAGCACCTATGAGGGTGGTTTCGGCACGCCGATCTGCGAATCCCAGCCGACCGCGCGCGACAAGGTGGTGATCCTGGGCGGGGGCCCGAACCGCATCGGCCAGGGCATCGAATTCGATTATTGCTGCGTGCATGCGTCCTACGCGCTGAAGGAAGCCGGGATCGAGACCATCATGGTCAACTGCAACCCGGAAACGGTCAGCACCGACCCCGACACATCGGACCGGCTGTATTTCGAGCCGCTCTTCCCGGAGGATGTGCTGGCCATCATCCGCAAGGAGCAGGAGAGCGGCAAACTGCTCGGCTGCATCGTGCAATATGGCGGGCAGACGCCACTGAAGCTCTCGCAATACCTGGCCAAGGCGGGCATCCCCATCCTGGGCACCAGCGCCGAGGCGATCGACATCGCCGAGGATCGCGAGCGCTTCCAGCATTTGCTGAAGGGCCTTGGTCTGAAGCAGCCACAGAATGGCACCGCGCGCAATCTGGACGAGGCCGAGGTCGAGGCCGCGCGCATCGGCTACCCGGTGGTCGTGCGCCCCTCCTATGTACTGGGCGGCCGCGCGATGGAGATCGCCTATACCCCCGAACAGCTGCGCCGCTTCGGCGCGGAAGCGGTGAAGGTCTCCGGCGAAAATCCCATTCTGATCGACCAGTATCTGGCCGACGCGATCGAGGTGGATGTGGACTGCATCTGCGACCGCGAGGGCAATGTCCATGTCGCCGGCGTGATGGAACACATCGAGGAAGCGGGCATCCACAGCGGCGATTCCGCCTGTTCGCTGCCGCCCTATTCCCTGCCGCCGGCCATCGTCACGGAACTCAAGGCCGAGACCGAAGCCATGGCCCGCGCGCTGAAGGTGGTGGGCCTGATGAACGTGCAATACGCGGTGAAGGACAATGAGATCTATGTGCTGGAGGTGAACCCGCGCGCGTCCCGCACCGTGCCCTTCGTGGCCAAGGCCACCGCCGTGCCCGTCGCCAAGATCGGCGCGCGCGTGATGGCCGGCGCGCTGCTGTCAGAATTCAACCTGGCCGATGACATGGCCGTCCCGCGCCATGTCGCGGTGAAGGAAGCGGTCTTCCCCTTCAACCGCTTCCCCAATGTGGATGTGATCCTGGGCCCGGAAATGAAATCCACCGGGGAGGTCATGGGCCTGGACTATTCCTTCGAACGCGCCTTCCTGAAATCGCAGCTGGGTGCGGGCGTGAAGCTGCCCGAAAGCGGTACCGCCTTTCTTTCGGTGAAGGGCAGCGACAAGCCCGCGGTGGTGCACCTGGCCAAGCGCCTGGTGGAGATGGGCTTCACTGTCTTCGCCACGCGCGGCACCGCCGCCCGCCTGGCGGAAGCGGCCATCCCCTGCACCGTGGTCAACAAGGTGCTGGAAGGCCGGCCGCATTGCGTGGACGCGATCAAGTCCGGTGAAATCCACCTGGTGATCAACACCGCGCAGGGCGGGCAATCCGTGTCCGACAGCTTCGACATCCGGCGTTCCGCGCTGACGCATGGCATCCCGCACTACACCACGCTGGCCGGCGCGCGGGCGGCGGTGCACGCGATTGCGGCGTTGAAGGCGGGGACCCTTGATGTTGCGCCCCTGCAATCCTACTCTAAAAACTTGTCTTAAGCGGAAACTCACGGGCAGACTGTCGACCCCCGCTTACCCCCCACCATCATCGGAGCGGGCGGGTCGTCGCGGTTGCGGCGATGTTGGCCGCTGGTTTGACCCGTAACGAAGGACGTGACTGCCGTGCAGAAGTTCCCGATCACCGCGGAAGGCTTGGCCAAGCTTGAGGACGAACTGAAGCACCTGCGTGCCGAAGAACGACCCGCCGTGATCCGTGCCATCGCTGAGGCGCGGGAGCATGGCGATCTGTCGGAAAACGCCGAATACCACGCGGCGCGCGAACGGCAGTCCTTCATCGAGGGCCGCATCGCGGAACTGGAATCGATCATCCCGTCTTCGGATGTGATCGACACCTCCAAGCTTTCGGGCACGCAGGTGCGCTTTGGCGCGCGCGTGACGGTGATCGATGAGGAAACGGACGAGGCCAAGACCTATCGCATCGTTGGCCAATATGAGGCCGACATGAAGACAGGCTCGATCTCGATCTCCTCCCCGCTCGCCAAGGCACTGATGGGCAAGAAGGTGGGCGACAGCGTGGAAGTGCCCGCGCCTGGCGGCGCGCGCGCCTATGAGATCAAGGGCGTCGCCTTTTGATGAGCCAGGCGTTGCGGCCGGCGCCGACGCTCGCGGATGTGCGGGCGGCGGCGGCGCGCATCCAGGGCGCGGTGCGGCATACGCCCACGCTGGAAAACCCCGCGGTGAATGCGGCGACCGGCGCGAGGGTGTTTCTCAAGCTCGACAATCTGCAGGCCACCGGCGCCTTCAAGGAACGCGGGGCTGCGAACCGCATCGCGCTGCTGACGGCGCGCGAACGCACGGCCGGCGTGATCGCCATGTCGGCCGGCAACCACGCCCAAGCCGTGGCGCGGCATGCGACGCTGGCGGGGATCGCGGCGACCATCGTGATGCCGAAATTCACGCCGGCGACGAAGGTGCTGCGCACCGAAGCCTTTGGCGCCAAGGTGGTGCTGCATGGCGAGACGCTGGCCGAGGCTGCCGCGCATGCCCGCGACCTCGCGCTGCGCGAGGCGCTGACCTTCATCCACCCCTATGACGATGCCGCCGTGGTCGCGGGCCAGGGCACGCTGGCGCTGGAATTGCTCGATGACGCGCCGGAGGTGCAGGACGTGATCCTGCCCGTGGGCGGCGGCGGGCTCTGCGCCGGCTGCGCGGTCGCCGTGCGCGCGCTGCGGCCGGAAGTGCGGGTGTTTGGCGTCGAGGTAGAGGGCTATCCGGCCATGGCGCAGCGTCTCGCGGGCCGGCCGGTGCAGGTGGGCGGCCCGACCGTGGCCGAGGGCATCGCCGTGCGCGATGTGGGCGAATTGCCGCTCTCCATGCTGCGCGAGATGGGCGTGGAAGTGCTGGTCGTGCCCGAGCGCGCGATCGAACAGGCCATCGCGCTGCTGGCCGAGGGCGCGAAGGTGGTGGCCGAGGGTGCCGGCGCTGCCGGGCTGGCGGCGTTGCTGGCCTTCCCGGAACGCTTCGCGGGCCGCGTGGTGGGCACGGCCATCTGCGGCGGGAATATCGATGCGCGCGCACTGTCGAATGTGCTGCTGCGGCAGTTGCTGCGCGATGGGCGCATTCTCAGGCTGCGCTTCGACATCCCCGACAGGCCGGGGGTGCTGGCCGATATCGCGCATCGCATCTCGGCCGCGGGCGGCAATGTGATCGAGGTGCAGCACCAGCAGCTCTTCGGCGCGCCGACGGTGCAGAGCACCGAGCTGCATTTGATGATCGAGGTGCGCGACCAGGCGCAGGGCGAGGCGATCATCGCAGCGATGATCGCGGCGGATTACATAGTCAAGCGGGGATAGAGCATTTTCAAGCGAAGCGGATACGCGCAGCGACTCCGAAAATGCCACAAAACAAAGTGCTGGACCGGTTGAGCCCCATGGGCATGCGGTGAAACCGGTCCAAGGGCGATCGCGTCGGGCTACAGCGGTTCCACCGCATCACCGATCGCCGCGCGGCCATCCTCGATCACCTCGGCATGCACGCCGAGGTCACGGTGGCCATATTGTTCGAACAGCAGGGCAGGGGTGTTGCAGTCACGCTCGCCGGTGTCGAGATCAACCATGGTGGCGGGGCAGCGCACCGTGACCTTGAACACCCGCAGCCGCGCCGAGCCGAGCAGGATCTCCTTGCCGATCCAGTTGAATTCTTCCCAGGGAGCCAGGCCGTTGAAGTAGAAATTCGCGCGGAAACGCAGCGGGTCCAGCTTGCGGCCGATGCGGGTTTCGAACTCCGAGAGGCTGTTCAGGTTGAACAGCGAGACGCCTTTCTTCACCTGGTCGGTGAAGTTGTGCCCCGCGACGTCATGGAACACCGGCTGGCCGCGCGCTTCATGGCCGAGGAAGCGGGTCATCCAAGCGCCGATGGCGGCGCGGCCTTCGGGCGTGGTGGGGTTTGCCGACAGCGCCGGCATGCCGGGCGCGGACATCGCCAGCCGGTTGTCATGCGGGTCGAAGACAGAGCGGATCAGCACCACGCGCGGATGTGCCATCATGCAGGCGAAGTTCTGCTTGGGCAGGAATTCGGGGCGCGCGGGGTCGAAGGGCGCATCGCCCTGGGCCAGTGCGAAGCGGCGATCATGCGAGATGCACAGGCCGGTGTGCAGGGGCGTTTCGTCCAGCGCCTCGGGGGTCAGGCCCTTGACCGGGTAGCGGTAGATCTTCTCGATGCGCATGGTTGGGCCTTGCTGGCAGGCGGCGGATGCGTGCAGCATACCCCTCCGGCGCGCTGGCGCCAGCGTGATTGCACCGGCTGCGCCGATCAGAAGGGAAGGTCCATTCCATGCAGCGCGGAATAATGTTCGTCGTGGCCACGCTGGCCGGTCTCGCGGCCCTGCCGCAGCTGGCCCAGGCCCAGGCCCGGACCACCTGCCAGGGCCGGGTGGTGGTCGACACCATCTACCAGACCGGCACGGGTGGGAATAACTTCGAGTACTTCATCCACCTGCGCAACGCGACGCGCGGATCGCTGACGGTGGATGTGACCTTTTCGGGCTTCGCTGGCGTGTCGCCGTCGGTGACGCTGTTCAGCGCCTCGCTGCCGGGGATCCCGATCGGTGCCAATGCGACGATTTCCTCGCTGCGCTTCGGCCGCGGCAATAACGGCCAGATCAACACCGGCACCGTGGCGCGTGTCTATGATGTGGCGCCGGGCAGCGGCCCCACCGTGCGCCTGACCAATTGCCGGCCGGCCTGATGCGGGAGGGTGCGATGCGTGATCTGCGTTGGAAGGGCCGGCGTGGCCTGACGGGGGTGCTGCTGGCCTGCGCGGCGGTGGGCAGCGCCGCTGCCAAGGGCGGTGCGGGCCCCGCGGCCAAAGGCAGCGCAGGTATGGAGCCGCCGAAGGGCGAGCGCTGCACCTGTGGCGTGGAGCATGAGGGCGATGGCCCGACCGTCCACAAGGCGAATTGCACCGGCTGACAAAATGCCGCGCGGCGGCCTTGAAGGCAGGCCAGTGGCATCCCCAACATAGGTGAATGACGGCACGTGCGCAGCCGCTGACGGGGCGCATGGGCCGGTCGCCTTGAAGGGACACGCCATATGGATATCGAGCAATTCACAGAACGCGCGCGGGGCTTTTTGCAGGCTGCGGGCACCATCGCCATTCGTGAATATCACCAGCGCATCACGCCCGAGCATCTGCTCAAGGCGCTGCTGGATGACACGCAGGGGGCGGCCGCGGGGCTGATCCGCCAGGCGCAGGGCGAGCCTGCGCAGGCGAAGGCGGCGGTTGAGGCAGAGCTTGCCAAGATCCCAGCGGTGCAGGGCGGCGCGGCCGGTCAGCAACCTGGCATTTCGCCTGAACTGGTGCGGGTGCTGGATGCGGCGCAGACCGCCGCGCAGAAGACCGGCGACAGCTTCGTCGCGCAGGACCGGCTGCTGCTGGGCCTCGCGCTGAGTGACACGCCGGCGGGCCGCGTGCTGCGCGCAGCGGGTGTCACGCCGGTGGCGCTGGAACGTGCGATCCAGGACATGCGGCGCGGCCGCAAGGTGGACAGCGCCGCGGCGGAGGAAAACTTCGACGCGCTGAAAAAATACGCGCGCGACATCACGGAACTGGCCAAGCAGGGCAAGCTAGACCCCGTCATCGGGCGCGATGAGGAGATCAGGCGCACCATCCAGGTGCTGGCCAGGCGCACCAAGAATAACCCGGTGCTGATCGGCGAGCCCGGCGTGGGCAAGACCGCGATCGTGGAGGGCCTGGCACTGCGCATGGCCAAGGGCGACGTGCCGGAGGCGCTGAAGGACAAGCGCGTGATGGCGCTCGACCTGGGTGCAATGGTGGCGGGTGCCAAGTATCGCGGCGAGTTCGAGGAACGGCTGAAAGGGCTGCTGAAGGAGGTCGAGGAAGCGGCCGGCGATGTCGTGCTGTTCATCGACGAAATGCACACGCTGATTGGCGCCGGGAAAGCCGATGGCGCGATGGATGCGTCCAACCTGCTGAAGCCGGCGCTGGCGCGGGGCGAGTTGCATTGCATAGGTGCCACCACGCTCGATGAATACCGCAAGCATGTCGAGAAGGACGCGGCGCTGGCGCGGCGCTTCCAGCCAGTCTTCGTGGGTGAGCCGTCGGTAGCGGACACCGTCTCGATCCTGCGCGGGATCAAGGAGAAGTATGAACTGCACCATGGCGTGCGCATCGCCGATGCGGCGTTGGTGGCTGCGGCGACCTTGTCCAATCGCTACATCACCGATCGGTTTCTGCCGGACAAGGCGATCGACTTGATGGATGAGGCGGCGTCGCGGCTGCGCATGCAGGTGGACAGCAAGCCCGAGGAATTGGACGAGCTGGATCGGCGGGCGTTGCAGCTCAAGATCGAGCGCGCGGCCTTGCAGAAAGAGGAGGACCAGGCATCGCGCGACAGGCTGGCGAAGCTGGAGCGGGAGCTCGCGGATCTGGAGGAACGCAGCGCGGAAATGACCTCGGCCTGGAGTGCCGAGAAGTCGCGTGTGGTGGCGTCGCAGAAGCTGAAGGAACAGCTGGACCATGCGCGCACGGAGCAGGAATTGGCTGAGCGGCGGGGCGATCTGAACCGCGCGGCGGAGCTTCGCTATGCGACGATTCCAGGGCTGGAGAAGAAGCTGGTCGAAGCCGCCGGCGATGATGATGCGCGCCTGGTGAATGAGGCGGTGACGGAGGAGAGCATCGCCGCCGTCGTGTCGCGCTGGACCGGCATTCCGGTCGAGAAAATGCTAGAGGGCGAGCGCGCGAAACTGCTGCGGATGGAGGATGCGCTGCGTGACCGTGTGGTGGGCCAGGAGGAGGCGCTGACGGCGGTGTCCAAATCCGTGCGGCGGGCGCGCGCGGGGTTGTCGGACCCCAACCGGCCGATCGGGTCCTTTCTGTTTCTGGGGCCGACGGGCGTGGGCAAGACGGAGCTCGTGAAGGCGGTGGCGAGCTTCCTGTTCGATGATGATCGGGCGATGACGCGCATCGACATGAGCGAGTTCATGGAAAAGCACGCGGTGTCGCGCTTGATCGGCGCGCCGCCTGGCTATGTGGGGTATGAGGAGGGCGGCACGCTGACGGAAGCGGTGCGCCGGCGACCCTATCAGGTGATCCTGTTTGATGAGGTCGAGAAGGCGCATGACGACGTGTTCAACGTGCTGTTGCAGGTGCTGGATGATGGGCGCCTGACGGATGGGCAGGGCCGCACCGTCGATTTTCGCAACACCATGATCGTGCTGACCAGCAACCTCGGCGCGCAGGCGCTGGCGGAACTGCCCGATGGCGCGACGGTGGATGAGGCGCGCCCGGCGGTGATGCGCGCGGTGCGCGACCGTTTCCGGCCGGAATTCCTGAACCGGCTGGACGAAGTGGTGCTGTTCGCGCGGCTAGCCCGGGAGAGCATGGGGGCGATTGTGGACATCCAGCTGGCGCGGCTGCGAGCCATGCTGGAGGAGCGCAAGATCGTGCTGGAGCTGGACCAGGCGGCGCGCGATTGGCTGGCTGAGGCGGGCTACGACCCGGTCTACGGCGCAAGGCCGTTGAAGCGCGTGATCCAGCGGGCCTTGCAGGACCGGCTGGCGGAGCTGCTGCTGGAGGGCCTGGTGCGCGATGGCAGCGTGGTGCGCGTGGGCGCGGATGCGGATGGGCTGGTGCTGACGCTTGAGGAGCCGGCTGCGTAACGAGCAGCGGATGGCCGGCATGCAAATTTTGCATGGCACTGGGGTTTACAGCCCCACCGGCACCGCGTAGAAGCGCGCTCCACCGAGACAGTGACCAACTGGTGACAGTCGAGGGTTCCGGTTCCCGCTGACGCGGTGCTTGGCTTGGGGGTCACCCCTTGGGTCAAGTTCAGACCGGTTTGCTGTTTTGACAATTATATCTGTTTCCTAAGAAGAAATTGCCATGTGATTTGTGGTGACTTCGGATTTGGGATGCTGGTGGGATGCGTGGCTGGCGCTGAGTGGACGGAGACGTTTGCTGGTGTTGGTTGTGTATTGTGCTGTGTTCTTGATTTGGGGTTGGGAGAGAGTTGGGATTGTTTGGGTTGAGTATGTTGAACCTGAGAGTTTGATCCTGGCTCAGAACGAACGCTGGCGGCATGCTTAACACATGCAAGTCGCACGGGGGTTTTCGGACCTTAGTGGCGGACGGGTGAGTAACGCGTAGGAACGTATCCATGGGTGGGGGATAACACTGGGAAACTGGTGCTAATACCGCATGATGCCTGAGGGCCAAAGCTTTTGCGCCTGTGGAGCGGCCTGCGTCCGATTAGCTAGTTGGTTGGGTAAAGGCTGACCAAGGCTTCGATCGGTAGCTGGTCTGAGAGGACGATCAGCCACATTGGGACTGAGACACGGCCCAAACTCCTACGGGAGGCAGCAGTGGGGAATATTGGACAATGGGGGCAACCCTGATCCAGCAATGCCGCGTGGGTGAAGAAGGTCTTCGGATTGTAAAGCCCTTTCGACGGGGACGATGATGACGGTACCCGTAGAAGAAGCCCCGGCTAACTTCGTGCCAGCAGCCGCGGTAATACGAAGGGGGCTAGCGTTGTTCGGAATGACTGGGCGTAAAGGGCGCGTAGGCGGCTTTGTAAGTCAGGCGTGAAATTCCTGGGCTTAACCTGGGGGCTGCGTCTGAGACTGCGGAGCTAGAGGCCGAGAGAGGGTGGTGGAATTCCCAGTGTAGAGGTGAAATTCGTAGATATTGGGAAGAACACCGGTGGCGAAGGCGGCCACCTGGCTCGGAACTGACGCTGAGGCGCGACAGCGTGGGGAGCAAACAGGATTAGATACCCTGGTAGTCCACGCCGTAAACGATGTGCGCTGGATGTTGGGGCCCATAGGGTCTCAGTGTCGTAGCTA
>JAPLOK010000363.1 GCA_026400775.1 Alphaproteobacteria bacterium
GCTGGTGACGGTCACCGAGGACAGCACCGCCATCAAGATCGGCCGCAAGGACGCGATCGTGCTGGACCGCTGGCAGGCCGAGGCCATCCGCCAATTTTTCAGGAGCCTGTGATGGGAGCCTGACAGTTTCCGCAGCGCGTCGCGGCTCCGCGCTTCGCGTCGCATCGCACCGCTGCTCACCACTTCGCAGCGCGTCGCAACGCGCCGCGCCGCATCGCGTCGCATCGCGTCGCACCGCTGCGCTCCGCAACACTGCGCAACACCACTCAACGCAAGGACACCCCGCAATGAACGTCACCCAAGCGACTCTGACCCTGGCCAGCATCAGCCCCTACAGCCAATCGCGGCACCATGACGAACCGATGCTTGAAGGCGAAAGCCGCGACGCCTATGACGCCCGCACCTGGCGCAGCAAACTGTCCGTCGCTGAGCGCGACGGCAGCCCCACGGTGGTCATGCCGGCGCACGGCCTACACCAGTGCATCGCCGCAGCCGCAAAATACTCGAAGCGCCAAATTCCCGGCCAAGGCAAGGCGACTTGGACCGCGAAGTTTACCGCTGGCATCATGCTGGCCGATGACCCGGCGCTGAACATTGACCCCGCGACGGTCGGTCATGTGACGATCAGCGCGAACGCCGATGGCATCCGTGGCAGCGGCAAGCGTGTGCCGCGCCGGTTTCCGGTCATCCCGGCATGGGAAGCCAGCTTCGACATCTACATTCTGGACCCGATCATCACGGAGGACGTGTTCCGCGAGATGGTCGAGATCGCCGGAATGTTCATCGGCATCGGCCGGTTCCGCCCGCAGAACGGCGGCACCAATGGCCGCTTTAAGATCAAGTCTCTGGCATGGGCGGACAACCGCCGGCTGGTGGCTTGATGACGGCGAACCGCCTCGCGGCGCGCCGCCACGCAGCGCTACTCTTCGCAACGCCTCGCGCCGCCTCGCGCCGCGGCGCCTCGCCTCGCAACTCAACGCAAGGATCACCCAATGATTCAGACTGAGCTATCCGCGGACACGCGCGCCGTCGCTGATATGCTGGCCGCCTGTCCAATTGACGGCACGATCAGCCTGCAAGCCATTTCCGACCGCATCGGCCGCGACGTTCGTCGATACCGGCACGTGCTGGCGGCTGCCATGCGAGTGGCATCACGCGAGCGCGGCGCGCTGTTCGTCACGATCCGGGGCCACGGCTACCAGCGCTTGCCCACCGACCGCGCCGCCGAAGTGCTGGGTCCAGCCGCCCGCAAGCATATCCGAGGCACTGCCCGCCGCACGCGCCGCAAGCTGGAGCACAGCATGGCGCGCGCGAATGACATGGCACCGGATGCGCGGCTGCGCGCCACGCGAGAGATCGGCGTGCTGGGTGTGCTCGAACACATCACGCGGGATGCCACCGCCGCCAAAGCAGCCGCCAGCGACAAGCCTGAACCTGTTGCCGTGGTGGCGAAGTCCCTTCTCGCAGCAATGACAGGTGCAGCATGAGCGCGACAATCCACCGCATCCATGCCGAGCGCACCCCACCACCCGCAGCAATCCCCAGCGCGCCATCCGCGCTGGCCGATCGCATCCACCTGACGCGGGTGGCCGAAATCCTGCGCCAGGCCGGCGCTGGGCATCCGAGCGTCATGCGCGGCGCGGCGCTGATGCACTTTGCGACGGCGCTGGAGCACATGCGCGGCGGCGATGCTGACCGCGCCACCACAGCCATGGATAGCGCGGCGGCGCTGTGGGTGGGGAGGCAGGCATGACGCCCTCGCAAGCGATCCTGCTGTATCTGGCGTTCCTGGGTGCGGGCGTGGCGGGCGGGCTGATGCTCGCCCACCTGGCAGCGCTGGTGTGGGAGGCTGTGGCGTGACGCTGACAGTCCACCCCGATATGGTCCAGGGCAGCGACGAATGGCTCGCCGCGCGCTGTGGGCTGCTGACGGCGAGCACAGTCGGCGCGCTGCTGACGGCCAAGGGCAGCAAGGCCGACAACCAGACCATGCGCACCCTGCTGCATGAGCTGCTCGGCCAGCGCATCACGCAGTATGTCGAGCCGGCCTATGTGTCCGACGCGATGCTGCGCGGGCACGATGGCGAAGAACAGGCCCTAAGCATCTACCACCGGACATTCGCGCCGGTTGAGCGGTGCGGGTTCATGACGCGCGATTTCGGCGGCGTGCGCATCGGCTACAGCCCCGACGCATTGGTGGGCGATGACGGGCTGATCGAGGTCAAGACGCGCGCGCAGAAGCACCAGATCGCCACCATCATCGGCGGCGTGGTGCCCGCGGAATACCTGCCGCAGATCCAGTGCGGGCTGTTGGTGTCGGGCCGCGCCTGGTGCGATTTCATCAGTTACTGCGGGGGGCTGCCGATGCTGACCATCCGCGTGTTCCCCGACCTGGAAATGCAGGACGTGATCCTGATGGCCGCGCAATTTTTCGAGCAGCGCCTAGCCGAACTCATGGGCACCTACACCGCCAACAACGAGGCCATGCGCACGGTGCCGACCGAACGCGTGGTCGAGCAGGAGATGATTGTCTAATGGACATGTCCGAATTCGTGGCGCCGAAAAGCGACCAGTTGAACGCCGATGACCTGCTGGGCGGGCCGCGCGTGATCACGATCACCCGCGTGGTCGGGACCGGCAATGCCGATCAGCCGGTGTCGGTGCATTTCGATGGTGACGAAGGCAAGCCCTACAAGCCGTGCAAGAGCATGCGTCGGGTGATGGTTGCGATGTGGGGCGCCGATGCCGCGCAATATGCCGGCCGCTCCATGCGCATCTACCGCGATCCCAAGGTGGCTTTCGGCGGCATGGAAGTGGGCGGCATTCGCATCAGCCACGCGTCACACCTAGACGCGCCGATCACCATGGCGCTGACCGCCATGAAAACCAAATCCGGCTCGGTGAAGAAGCAGTTTACGGTGGCCGTGCTGGAACCCGAAAAGCCCGCCGAGGACAAGACCGCCCAAGCCGTGGACCGCGCCATCGCCACGGTTGCCGGGCTGGCGACGAACGATGCGCTGCAAGCCTGGACCGCCGATCCGAAGATCGTGGCCTATCGCGCAAAGCTGCGCGAGAGCCGCCCCGACCTAGCGCAGCGGCTGGACGATGCGGTCACGGATGCGGCGGATCGGCTGGCGCAAGGGGGTGTGTCGTGAA
>JAPLOK010000489.1 GCA_026400775.1 Alphaproteobacteria bacterium
GCCCCAGTCGATGGCGGTGCGGCCTGGCGGGTCGGCGCCGAGTTTGGCGAAGGGGTCGCCGCGTTGGCGCAGGAAGGCCAGGGCATCGGCCGGGCGGTCCTTGTAGGAGATGCCGAAGACGGGTGTGCCTTCGCGTTGCAGCGTCATCAGTTGCGGGTGTTCGATGATGCAGGGCACGCACCAGCTGGCCCAGAAGTTCACGATGGCCGGGCGTGGCAGGTTGCGCAGGTCGGCGCTGGCCAGGCCGGGCTGGGTGGCGCCTTCGACGGGCGGCAGGTTGAAGTCTGGCGGGGCGCGGTTGAGCAAGGCCGAGGGCACGCTGCGCGGGTTGAAGCTGCCGTCCTGGAGGCCGGTCAGCATGTACCAGAAGCCCAGGCCGCCGGCGGCGGCCAGGCCGAGTGGTGCGGCCAGCAGCAGGCGTCTATTCATGGTGCTCATGCGGGCTGGGCTGCGGCTTTGCGATTGGGTGCGGCGATGCGGATGCGTCGGTCGGACAGGGATATGCCGCCGCCGAGTGCCATGATGAAAGCGCCGAACCAGATCCAGGGTGCGAGTGGGTTGTGGTGCAGGCGCAGCACTGCCTGGCCGTCGCGTTCTTCGCCAAGCACGGCGTAGAGGTCGCGCACGAAGTTGGTGCGGATCGAGGCTTCGGTGGTGGTGGTGCGCCCGATCGGGAAGAAGCGGCGTTGGGGTGCCATGCGCATCACCTCGCGGCCGTCCACCAGCAGGGTGATTTCGGCGCGCCGCGCGGTCCAGTTGGGGCCTTGGTAGTCGCGCACCTGGTCCAGGCGCCATTCATAGCCGGCGAAGCGGGTGGTCTCCCCTGGGCGGACGCCGACCAGGGTTTCGGTGGCCAGCCCCATGCCGGCGATGCCCAGCGCGGTGACGCCCATGCCGGCATGCGCGATGGCCGCACCCCAGGCGGCGCGGGGCAGGCCGCGGGCGCGGTTCAGCGCCATGCGCAGCGGCACGCGGAAGGCGCCGATGCGTTCGAGGATATCGGCGTGGGCGGCGGCGATCAGCCACATGCCGGCGGCGAAGCCCAGTGCGGGCCAGAATTTCTGCCCGGCGATGGCCATGGCCAGCGCGAAGGCGCCGAGGGCGACGAGCGCGACCCACCACAGGCGCTGCACCACGGGCCAGAGTTCGGCACGTTTCCATGGCATCAGCGGGCCGAGCGCCATGCCGGCGATCAGCGGCAGCGCCAGTGGCAGCGTGGCCAGGTTGAAGAACGGCGGGCCTACGGAGATCAGCCGGTCCGTCAGCAGGTCGAGGAAGAGCGGGTAGAGCGTCCCGACGAAGACCACCGCGCAGATGCAGCACAGCAGCAGGTTGTTCAGCACCAGCATGCCCTCGCGCGAGAGCGGCGCGAAGAAGCCTTGCGGCGTCATGCCCGGCGCGCGCCAGGCGAAGAGTGCCAACGCGCCGCCGACATAGACGCCCAGCATGCCCAGAATGAACACCCCGCGCGCGGGGTCGGCGGCGAAGGTGTGCACGGAATTCAGCACGCCCGAACGCACCAAGAAGGTGCCCAGCATGGAGAGTGCGAAGGCCAGCAAGGCGAGCAGCACGGTCCAGATTTTCAGCGCGCCGCGCTTTTCCACGACGATGGCCGAATGCAGCAACGCGGTGCTGGCGAGCCACGGCATGAGGGAGGCGTTTTCGACCGGGTCCCAGAACCAGTACCCGCCCCAGCCCAGCTCGTAATAGGCCCACCAGGAACCGAGCGCGATGCCCAGTGTCAGGAAGGCCAAGCTGGCCAGCGCCCAGGGCCGCACCCAGGCGCCCCAGGCGGCGTCCACGCGGCCTTCGATCAGGGCCGCAATGGCGAAGGCGAAGGTCACCGCAGTGCCGACATAGCCCATGTAGAGCAGCGGCGGGTGCAGGGCCAAGCCGATGTCTTGCAGCAGCGGGTTCAGGCCCTGACCGTCGGGCGGCGGCGGCCAGACGCGGTCGAAGGGGTTCGACGTCAGCAGGATGAACAGCAGGAAGCCCGCGCCGATGCTGCCCAGGATGGCGATGACACGCGCCTGCAAGGCGCTGGGCAATTCGCGCCCGAAGCCCGCCACCGCACCCGCACAAATCGCCAGGACCAGCACCCAGAGCACCATGGAACCCTCATGGTTCCCCCAGACGCCGGTGATCTTGTAGAGCATCGGCTTCAGGCTGTGGCTGTTCTGCACGACGTTCAGCACCGAAGTGTCGTTCATCGCGTAGCTGACGGTGAGTGCGGCGAAGGCCGTCAGCACCGCCAGCAGCACGCCATTGGCCAGCGGCACAGCCATGGCCATCAGGCGTGCGTCGCGTCGTTGCGCGCCGATCAGCGGCAGGATGGTCTGCGCGACGGCAAGCGCCAGGGCCATGGCGAGGGCAAAATGGCCGAGTTCAGGAATCATGCTCAAGCCTAGCGCGTGATGCGTTGAGGTGGAATCGCCGAAAACGTTGAATTATGCGCTCATAACCGGCTGGAGCGTGCTGCGCGAGCACTTGTGGACGCGGCATGCTCTAACTGCCCTGGCGCCGCGGTTCCAGCGTGTTCCACTGGCCGGCGGGGGGTGGGTCGCCACTGGCGGGATTCCAGTGGCCAGCACGGCGAAGTGCGTCGGCGACTTCGGGCGGCATGTAGTTCTCATCATGGCGGGCGAGGACTTCGCGGGCCATGAAGATATTGCCCGGACCCATCTGGCCGAGGGTGACGACGCCCTGCCCCTCGCGGAACAGGTCGGGCAGCACGCCGCTGAACTGCACCGGGATGGTGTTGTTGCCATCGGTGACGCGGAAGGTGATCTGGGGACGGCCATCCTGACCGGTCAGGCGCTGCACGCTGCCTTGTTCGACCAGGCCGCCGAGGCGGAAATTGCGCCCCGGCGGGGGGGCTTCGGCGATGATGTCCGAAGGGCTGCGAAAGAAGACCAGGTTGTCCTGGAAGGCCGTGAGCGTGAGCGCGGTCGCGGTGCCCAGGCCAATGGCGCAGAGCAGCAGGATGTAGAGGCGGCGGCGTTTGCGGGTCATGTCCCGGCCCGATCATGGCTGGAGCGAAGCGACAGGCGCGTGAATCGGCCCGACAGCATAGCCGTGTTCCGATCGTGGCTGGAGCGAAGCAACAGGCGCGTGAATCGGTCCAACATTAGCGCTTTTCCAACACGGACAGGCGCCGCTTGGCCGCGCGGCTGCGCGCCAGCACGGCCCAGGTGATGCCGATGAAGCCGGCCAGAACCAGGCCCCAGGAGAGTGCGACATGCCACCAATGCCAACTCATTGCGGTTCAGCCTTGCGCGCGGCCGCGAGTTGTAATGCGCGCACGCGGCGTTCCATGAGCCCCGCGCGTGTCGCGGCCAGCGCCAGCGCCAAGAAGGCCAGGGTGAAGCCCAGAGCGTTCACCAGCAGCGGGTAGAGAATGTCCACATGCAGCCCCGGGCTGTCCAACCGCGTCACCGAGGCGGGCTGATGCAGCGTGTTCCACCAATCGACGCTGAACTTCACGATCGGGATGTTCACCGCGCCGATCAGCGCCAGGATCGCGCCCATGCGCGCGCCGCGGTCGGGGTCATCGAAGGCGCGGGTCAGCGCGGCGTGGCCCACCCACAGAAAGAACAGCACCAGCACCGAGGTCAGCCGCGCATCCCACACCCACCAGGTGCCCCACATCGGTCTGCCCCAAAGGCTGCCGGTGGCCAGGCACATGGCCGTGACCATGGCGCCGATGGGCGAGATTTCGCGCGCCGCGACATCCGCCAGCGGGTGCCGCCACACCAGGGAGGAGACGGCCAGCGCCACCAGACCGGTGTAGGCACCCATGGCCAGCCACGCCATGGGCACATGCACATACATGATGCGCACCGTCTCACCCTGTTGCCAGTCGGGCGGGGATAGCCAGAGGCCCCAGACCATGCCGATGGCCAGCGTGGCCAGCGCAGCCGCGGTGATCCAAGGCAGAACAACGCCGGAGATCCGCATGAAGCGGCCGGGGTTCGCCAACATATGGAGGCGGGCCATGCCGCGGGGTGCCGTTGTGCTGCTCATTGCTTTCGGTGCGATGTAGTGTGTGCAGCTTAGGTTAGAAAGGTGGTGCAACGGAAGCGCAACAAAACCCTACGCTTTGGTCGAGATTGACATCTGCGCGCGGGGCACGCCATGCGCTGTGTCAATGCCGGCAGGAGTTTTGGAATGGCCTATTGGTTGGTGAAAAGCGAACCCGACGCCTTCAGCTGGGACCAGCAGGTGGCCAATGGCGTCGAACCCTGGACCGGCGTGCGCAACCACATGGCGGCGAAAAATCTGCGCACGATGCAGGTGGGGGATTTGGCGTTCTTCTACCACTCCAACATCGGCAAGGAGATCGTGGGCGTGGTGCGCGTGGCGCGCGAGGCCTACCCGGACCCGACCGATGAGACCGGCAAATGGGTCTGCGTGGATATGCAGACGGTGGGGCCGATGCCCAAGCCGGTGACGCTGGCCGCGGTCAAGGAAGACCCTGAGTTTGCGGAGCTGGCGCTGGTGCGGCAGTCGCGGCTGTCGGTGATGGCTGTGAGTGCCGAGCATTGGAAGAAGCTGGCGAAGCTGGGTGGGTGGAAGGGCAAGTGACGGCGTGCGATCGGCCCGGAGCGGATGCGACACAAAATAGCATCGCGGATGCGACACAAAACAGCATCGCGGATGCGACACGGGGCAGCATCGCGGATGCGACACGGGGCAGCATCGCGGATGCGACGGGGCGTGAATCGCCCGCGCAAAGCGAACGCTGCCTGGGGCCGGTTGAAGAGATTCCCGATGGTGGCTCGCGCGGCTATGCGCCGCCCCCGGGCGGTTTCACCGGGCTGTTCGCGGTGCGGCGAGGCGAGGCGGTGTTCGTCTATGTGAATTCCTGCCCGCATGTGGGGCTGCCGCTGGAAATTCAGCCGCATCGGTTCCTGGATCGGGCAGGGGAGTTGATTGTGTGCGCGGCGCATGGGGCGCGGTTCCGGCCGGAGGATGGGCATTGTGTCTCCGGCCCATGCATGGGGGATGCGCTGGAGGCGGTGGCCACGCGCATCGAGGCCGGCATGATCTGGGTGCCGGAGAAGGCGGGGCTGTAGCGCCCCGCCTTCTCACACCCGCCGCACATTCCAGAAATACGGCGCCGTGCCCTGCAACACCCCGGTCAGCGAACGCCGGAATGCGGTGCGGATAAAGAATCGTCCCAGCGGCACGGTCGAGACATCGCTGTTCGCCGCGCGCCCGATCTCGGCCGCAACGCGCTGCCGCTGTGCCTGGTCCGGCGCGTCGAGCCATTCGGCGGTCAGGCGCTCCACCGCCTCACTGCCATACCAGCCGAACCAGCCCTGCGCGCCCTGGCCGCGGGTCAGCGGGTTGACCGCAGGATTGATGAAGTTGCCCGCCTGGCCGAAGGAATGGAAAATGCTCCAGCCGCCGCGCTCGGGTGCCTCGCGATTGGCGCGGCGGGTGACAACGGTGCCCCAGTCGCTGGCTGCCAGGTCCACATTCAGGCCCAGGCGGCGCAACAGGTCGGCGGTGATCTCGCCCATGGGGCGGATGATGGCGAAATCGGTCGGGTTGATGACCACGGCGCGGGCACCGGCCAGGCCAGCTTCGGCGATTTCGGCGCGGGCGCGCTCCAGGTTGCGCGGGCCTTGCAGGCGTTCGGCGCCGGCGGTGGTGGCGTAGTCGGTGCCGCAGGGGAACAGGGAGAAACAGGTCTCCCACAGCGCGCGGTCGGGGCCGTTGACCGCCTGCATGTAGTCCTCCTGGTTCAGCGCCGCCTGCACGGCGCGCCGCGCGCGCGCATCGTTGAACGGCGCATGCAGGTGGTTGAAGCGCAGGAAGCCCAGATAGCCGATCGGGTCGGCCACCAGCGTCTCGATGGCACGGTTGCGCGCGAGTGTGGGCAGCAGGTCGGCCAGCGGTTGTTCCCACCAATCCACCTCGCCGGCTTGCAGCGCGGCGCCGGCGGTCGCGGCATCGGGGATGATGTGCCACTCCACGCGTTCGAAATGCGCGACCTTGCCGCCGGTGCCCCATTCCGGCGCGCCGGCGCGCGGCACATAGCGGTCGAACCGCGCGTAAGCCGCACGGCTGCCGGAGACGAATTCATCGCGCAGGAAACGATACGGGCCGCTGCCGACAACCTCGGTGATCTGGGTATTGGGGTCGGTGCGTGCGATGCGCTCGGGCATCATGAAGGGCACCTGCGCGAAGCTTTTCGCCAGCGCGTCCAGCATCGCCGGGAAGGCGCGGGTCAGCTTGATCTCGATGGTGCGGTCATCGGCCGCACCCCAGCGTTCGACACGCGCATTCAGGATCTGGCCGAATGCATCGCGCCTGGCCCAGCGCGAGAGGCTGGCGGCGCAATCCTGCGCGCGCACAGGTTCGCCATCATGGAAGCGCAGCCCCTCGCGCAGGCGGATCAGCCAGGTCAGCCCGTCAGCGGAGACGCTGTGCCCCTCGGCCATTTGTGGCTGCGGGCGGAAGCGTGCGTCGACCGAATACAGCGTGTCATAGACCGCGAAGCCGTGGTTGTTGGTGACCGTGGCGGTGGTCCAGATCGGGTCGAGCGAGGTGAGGTTGGCCTGCGGCACGAAGCGCAGCACGCGGGGATCGGCGCCGCGCTGCGCCTGACTGAGGCCGGGTGCTGCAACGGCCGGCGCGGCGGCCAGCAATGTGCGGCGATGCATGGTCGTGTTCCTCCGTTGCCGGTTGCTGCCTGCTGGGGGCAGCTTGGTTTTGGTCCCAAACGGAACCATAACGCTTGGCGGTTCCAAATGGAACCACTTTCCGGCATCCTTCGGCTGGGCATGCAGCGGGGTGACGACAGCGATGGCCGATGGCAGGGCGGCGGCAAGGATCATCCTGGACGACACCGCCTTCCGGCTCGGCTATCGGCTGTCCTGGCTGGCGAATTTCTATTCGGGCCCGATCTATCGGCGGCTGCAAATGCTGCACGGGCTGACGCGCCATGAATTCCTCGTGCTGTTCTGCCTGGCGCATGTGCCGGGCATCGCCGCCGCTGAGATTTGCGCCGCGACCGGGCGGCCCAAGAACAGCATCAGCCGCGCGGTGGGGCGGCTGCTGCGCGATAGGCGCATCGTCCGGCACGCCGACCCCTCGGATGGGCGGGCCATTATTCTGGACCTGACGCCACAGGGCAGGTCATTCCATGACGCGATGATGCAGGAATTGAGCGCGCGTGAAGCGAAGATGCTGGCCCCCCTGACCACGGCGGAACGCGAGCAGCTGGACCGCCTGCTGGGCAAGCTGGTCCATCGCGATGATGACTGGGCGGATACCTTTTGATCCGGCTCTGTACGCCGCCCGCTTCGCCTCCCGCCGGCGCGCCGTCAGCACAAACTCCGTATACCCATTCGCTTGCGCCGCACCTTGCAACACCAGGTCGCAGGCCGCCTTGAAGGACACGCCCTCAAACCCGGCGCCATAGGGGTGTATGCAGTTTGGCGTTTTCAGCGCCTCCGCCTCGGCCCATCTCTCATCATCCGCGGCAGGTGACGACAAATCCGAAGCTGGTGCAGGGGAAGCCATCGACCGACACCTTGATGTGTGGTGCAGCGGCAAGACGTGCCAGCATTTCCGGCGGGAATGCTGTGCCTTCCGGCCCGTATGGCGGCGTGTCGACATAGCGGTCGAAGACATCAGAGCCGATATCGAAGTCGATGGCCGCGACAACATGACCATCGGCGCGCAGATCTTCGGCCAAGGCCTGGAAGTGCCGGCGTTGGAACAGCACGGTGGGTGAATGATCGAGGGTTTCGTCATCCCGCAGGTTCAGTTCCGTCGTGATGACCAGCAAGCCGCCAGGTCGCAGCAATTGCATCGCGGCCCTGGCAGCGTCGAGGCCGGCCTGGATGCTGCCTTGATGATGCATCCACTGCATGGCCCAAACGAAGTCGAGGTCATCCACCACAGGGGCATCGTCAGCCCATACCGCGCTCACGAATTGATCGAACAGGTCACGGGCGACGATGTCCGTGTAGTGCAACCCCTCCAGATCAGGGGCCGTAGGCCGATCATAGGCGGGCGCGGTGCGGTGTATCCTGGTCGCGACACCCATCGACGCCATCAATGCCGCCATCGAGTTGCGGCCATCGAACATTGCGGCACCACGGACGCCCTGACGGATCAGCCCAGCTTCGTACAGGGACTGGGCGATGAAGCAGCTTTCCCACAGGCCGCGATGCAGGCGCGGAGCACTGCGGGTTTCACGAGCCCAGAACAGCAGCCAGTCCGAGGCAAAGTCCTGTTGGCGGGGCGAGCGGCTGGCAAGCCCCGTCACCGCCGGGCTCAGCACAACGCGCTGCGCTGCCCGCGCCTCGAACTCGGCGCCAAAATGGCCGGCCAGTGCCTTGAGGTTCCAGCGCATCGCGTCGAGGTCCCGCGTTGCCTGCGAAAGGCCATTGGCATTGGGCCGTCCGTCCTGGGTCAGGCGGAGCATCGCCTCCACCTCGGCCCGGATCAGCGGACGCGGGTCAGGGGTAGCGGCAGCAGGAACAGCGAACAGGGCGGCCAGGCGGTCGCGAAAGCTCACGATGCGGGCTTCGCCGTGATCAGCATGTGCCAGCCAAAGCGCTTCTCCAACGCCTCAAACATGCCCGGTGGCATCGCCTTGAACCAAGGCTGCGGTTCATATTCATAACGAACATACTGCTCAACCATATACGGGAAAATGTGGTCTTGGCGGAGCTCGGTGATCTCGAAGCCCGCTGTCAGCGCCGCGGCCTCCTCGGCGGTATAGGTAAACGCGATCGGACAGCCGGACTGCGCTTCCGGCTGGTCGAAACCAGCCTCGATCATCGCGTCCTTCCAGGAGTTCCGGGCATAGACCATCAGCTTCAATTCACCGCCCGGTCTGATCACCTGGCGCATCTCCTGCACGATACGGGCCGGATTCGGGGCGTGGTGGATGACGCCGAAGGAGTACACGAGGTCGAAGGCGCCATGCTCGACATGGTGCGACAATTGCTCGGCATTGCAGTGGATGAACCTGCCTTCCAGGCCGAATACCTCAAAGCGCTTCTTGGCCAGCGCCATCGACACTTCGGACAGCTCGACAGCCGTATAGTCGGCGCCGGCGCGGGCGAAGTTCACCGCATCGGTGCCGATACCGCATCCCACTTCCAGTACCCGCTTGCCACGCCAGCGCTCGAACTGGGCAAAACCTGGGATATGCGGCTCCACGAAATACTTACGTTCTTCAACATCGTCAAAATACTGGCGCGTGCCAATCTCTGCCATCGAGTGTCGGATGTTGCATGGGCGGCGGTTCCAATAAGCCTGAACGTCGTCAATAGAAGCGCTCACGGAGGGTTTCCTTTCCAATGACTAAGGCGTATTGCGCTCCAGCTCCTCGAGCCAGGCATCGGGCCGGCTATCGGAGGGCGCGCGCCAATCACCGCGCGGCGAGAGTGACCCGCCCGAGCTGATCTTCGGCCCATTGGGCACGGCACTGCGCTTGAACTGGCTGGTCTCGAAGAAGCGGCGCAGGAAAAGGCTTAGCCAGTGCTTGATGGTGGGCAGGTCGTATTGGTGTCGCGCCTCGCTATCGATGCCGCGCGGCCAGGCGCCGCGCGTGGCATCACCCCATGCCGACAGCGCCAGGAACGCCACCTTCGACGGCCGGAAGCCCCAGCGCAGTATGTGGTACAGATGGAAATCCTGCAGCTCATACGGCCCGATCCGCGCCTGGGTGGATTGCACCGCGCCGGTTGCGTCTGGCGGCACCAGCTCGGGGCTGATCTCCGTGGCCAGGATGGTCTCCAGCGTGGCGCAGACATCGGCGCCATATTGGGCCGTGGTGATGGCCCAGCGGATCATGTGCTGGATCAGCGTCTTCGGCAGCGATGCGTTGACGTTGTAGTGCGACATGTGGTCGCCCACGCCATAGGTGCACCAGCCGAGCGCCAGTTCCGACAAGTCACCGGTGCCCACCACCAGGCCGCCGCTGTGGTTCGCGAGGCGGAACAGGTAGTCGGTGCGGATGCCGGCCTGCACATTCTCAAAGGTGATGTCGTATTGCGGCGGGCCTGGGTGCCCCAGATCATGCAGCAGCTGCGTGCAGAGCGGGCGGATATCGACTTCGCGCGCATCCACGCCCAGGCCACGCATGAGCGCCCAGGCCGCGGATTTCGTGCCATCGGAGGTGGCGAAACCCGGCATGGTGACGGCGACGATGTTGGAGCGCGGCAGGCCAAGCCGGTCCATGGTGCGCGCGGCGACGATCAGCGCCTGGGTGGAATCAAGCCCGCCTGAGACGCCGATCACCAACTTCTTCAGCCCCGTCGCTGACAGGCGCGTCAGCAGGCCGGTGACCTGGATGTTCCAGGTCTCGTAGCAATCCTGGTCCAGGCGCTCGGACTCGTCCGGCACATAGGGGAAGCGCGGAATGGCGCGCGCCAGAGGCAATGGTCCGGCGGGCGCGTCGAGGCGGAAGGCGATGCGGCGGAACGTCGCGGGATGCGCCATCGCAGCATCCCGGAAGGTGCCGACGCGGCGGCGCTCGGCGACCATGCGCTCTACGTCGATATCCACGAAGATGCGTTGAACGGTGTCGGCGAAGCGTGCGCTTTCACCCAAAGCTGCGCCGTACTCGAAGGCGGTGAGCTGCCCATCCCAGGCGAGATCGGTGGTGGATTCGCCAGCACCCGCCGCACAGTACAGATAAGCCGCGATGCAGCGGCGGGACTGCGCATCGCACAGCACGCGCCGGTCCTCCGCCTTGCCCACGGTGATGGGGCTGCCGGACATGTTGCACAGCACCGTCGCACCCGCGAGCGCACCGGCGGTCGAGGGCGGGATCGGCGCCCAGAGATCCTCGCAAATCTCCACATGCGCGATGAAGTCGGGCAAGTCCTCGGCGGCGAAGAGCAGGTCGGTGCCGAAGGGCGCCTGCTGGCCAGCGATGCGGATGCTGTCCGCGGGTGCGGCGGCGGCCGGCGCGATCTGCCGCTTTTCATAGAATTCGCGGTAGTTGGGCAAATAGGATTTAGGCACCACGCCCAATATGCGCCCGCGCTGGATGGCCACGGCGCAGTTGAACACCGAATGGCCGTGGCGCAGCGGCGCGCCCAGCAGCAGCAGCGTGCGATGCGCGCGGGAGGCTTGGGCGATGCTGGCAATCGCGTCCTCGGCGGCCTCCAGCATGGCTGATTGCAGCAGCAGGTCCTCGGTCGAATAGCCGGTCAGGCCAAGCTCGGGCAGCAGCAGCAGCGCGGCCCCTTGGGCATCGGCGCGCGCCAGTTCCGCAATCGCCGCGCGCGCATTGGCTGCGGGGTGGGCCAGTGCCAGCACTGGCACCGCCATTGCCGCACGCACAAAGCCGTGGCGGTAGAGATTGTCGAAGGGCAGGGCGCTCACAGGCGGGGATTCAACCAACATTGAACGCCGTCTCCGAACATCACGCGGCCAAAGGGTGTCGGCTGCGGTCGACCCATCCTGAAATCAAAGACATTCGACCATCCAAGACCAAGAAAAAGTTGCCTAAGTTCACGTTCGATCGCCGCGCCGTGGGTACCGATATAGATTCGGCGGACTTTCTCGTCGAGCGTCCGTGCGCCAGCAACACAGACTTCGACTTCGGCGCCTTGGATGTCGATGTCAAGCAGATCGACACTATCGACGTCCCGCAACAGGGTGCTCAGCGAATAGGCCGGCACCATGGCAGAATTCACGCCGGTCTCGGCGTCGTCGATAATGGATTGGCCGTACCACGCATCAGCGTCGCCCACGGCAAAGCGGACAGCGCCATCATCGGCGGAGACGGCGCCCTGAACAAGGCGATGCTCGGCCGGGTCCAGGCCGTTATTGCGAAAATGATCGCCCATCCAGGCGAAATGCGTCGGTTCCGCCTCAACCCCGATGAAATATGGAGTGAGGTCGCGGCGACCCTGCTGCCGCAATATGCCCAGAGCATCGATCATCCAGCGACCATATCCGGCACCAAGTTCGACCAGCGTGAATCGCTCGCTTGCGGCAGCGATGGCCTCTGCGAGAAAAATCCACTCGAAATACTCATCAGAGAGCTCCGGCAAGGGCGGCGCGGCCATGCCTGGCAGCGGTGCGGCCAAGCCTTTCAGAAAGCGGAGATCCGTCTTGGTACCCACCCAGTTGACCGTAAAGCCGGATGGATTGAGGCCGCTCCATCCAGGCACCGCGGTCAGGGCGGGATGGTGCGGCGCATCCACGGGCAGCGGCGTGGAGACCGGCGCCCAAAGGTCGTCGAGCGGCCATGGCTTCAGAGCGCCGACCGTCTGCTGCACCGTCAAGCTGCGCAGCGAGATGTCGACCTCGGCATCGGCGCCGACCCCATTGCGAAGCGCGATATGCGAAATCTCCTCGGAGATGAAGCAGAACTCCTCGAACCAGTCGCCCTTGCTGCCATCATGCGGAAACTGATGCAGAACCGCGCCGCCGCCGCCGAACAGCGCGACGAGGATGCGGCCGGTGCTGACGGTGATGCAGCCGCGAATGCCGATATGGCCTGGGCCAGGCACGGGTGAATCGACCTCAACCAGAACCTGCCACTGGCGCAGGGAGCCTGCAATCTCCAACACGCCATCCGCCCCGGCATTGATGGCCAGTCTTGGCTCCGGGAACAGTGCGGTCGACGGGTCAATATCGATCCAGAGACCTGGCGAAAGCGGCATGCTGGCCGACTACTGTGCCATTTGGGGCACAGCAGGCATACGGCGGCCGGAGCGCGGAGCGACACCGGGATTGATCAGCGTCGCCTGCGGCCCGATACGGGCTGGGTCAATGATACGCCAGGGGTCCACGACCAACACCGGGCGATGGCCCAGCATGGCAGCATCCAGCGCTGCGAAGTCCGACCACGGGGTCATCACCACCACAACGTCAACGGTCGCGACCGCGGCGGCCAGGCTCTCGGCGGGGATCACCTTGTCACCCAGCACGGCAAGGCCGGCTGCCAGCGCCTGGGGATCGAACACCGTCACGCTGTAGCCAGCATCGGCCAGGCCCAGGCTCACGGCGACACCCTGGCTTTCCTCCACCACCGGCGTGGCCGGCTTGTAGGACAGGCCGAGCACAGCGACTTCGGCTGTGCTGTCATGGAACAGGCCGATGACGTCCAAGACGCGCTGAACCTGACGGTAATTGACCTTGTCAGTCGCCTCGGCCAAGTCGCACACCACACCCAGTTTGCGGCCGAGCGCTGCGAAGGCCTTGTTGTCGCGCGGGAAGCAAGGCCCGCCATAGCCGATGGCTGGGCGAATGTATTTCATGCCGATGCGACTGTCGGAACCGATGGCCTCGGTGACGACATTGGCGTCGGCGCCGGGCAGCCGGTCGCACAATTCGCCCAACATGTTGGCGTAGCTGATCTTGGTCGTGACAAAAGTATTGACCGAAATCTTGGACAGCTCGGCATTGACGAAGTTCATACGGCGATAGACCGGCGTGACGTTGATCGAGTCGCGATACACGTCGCACAGCAGGATACCTGCCTTTTCGTCACTCTCGCCGATGAGCAGGAAATCAGGGTACAGCATGTCCCGCACCACAGTGCCGAGAGCAATGAACTCGGGATTGTAGCACAAGCCAAGTTCAGGGCCGAGCTGACGGCCGGAAGCGGCCTCGAGCGCGGCGCGGATTTCGCCGCCGGTGGAGCCGGGCATCACGGTCGATGTCACGACCACGATATGATAGCCGTCCTTCTGGCGCAGCGCCTCGCCGATCGAGCGGACAGCGTTGATCACGAAGCGGTTGGAGAACAAACCCAGGCTGTTGCTGGGCGTGGGCACGATGATGAAGGTGATGTCGGTCGCGAGGATGGCGTCCGCCATATCGACCGTCGCGCGCAGACGGGCACGCCCGCTGTCGATGTATCGCTGCAGCTGCGGCTCATCGACCGGGGCGCGGCCCTCATTCAGGGCGTCCACGAAGTGACGGTTGAGATCGACTCCCACAACCTCGAAGCCCTTCGTTGCGAAGACCGCGGCCATAGGCGAGCCGAGCTTTCCGAGGCCGATCACGGATAGACGTGGCTTGTCGCGGCCCCAAACCTGGCCGGCCCTCAATGCGCTCATCATGGATGAATTCCTCAAGAAAATTAGCGAAAGGCAACTTTGCGAGGGCTTCTTTCATAGATGCCGATCATTTGACTGGTGGTCAAATGCTGGCTGTTGAAAATGACCAGCGATCCGGCGCCCTCGGCTGAGTAGCCGGCGATCGATGCCAGCTCACCAGCGGTCAGCCGCTTCGCGTCCAGCTCCATCTTGGGGCCGGCGGCAGCGATCGAACCGATCTCAGGCGCGTCATGCGCGCCCATATTGAGCAATGTCACACTGCCGGACGCGCCAGCCGCGACATCAGCAATATATTTGAGGTCCGGCGCAGAATAGGCAGATCCGTCAATCTCCAGCGTGGCACCCAATCGCGCGAGCTGGGCTACTTCGGAGGCGGGTCGCGACTTGATCATGGATAGGTTTCTCCTATGGCAGCATCGACCCCGAGAGGCCTCCTCACCATATTATGCGAAACATTCCGCGCGCAAGCCCGTATTATGATATCTGCGACGAATAATAGTATTTTAGCAGTACAAATCGTCGAGATGGGCTTTTATACAATCAGTATACATTCCGATATTGAGATTAGCAAAGTGTATTCCGTTACAGGCATATGTTATGGAACATTAATTATGCTATTGACTGTTTTGACGTATGCCACTAGCAAAGTTGCGTCTGACTAGGGGTGGGGATTGTCATCGTGGCTTCATTGGCTTCCGGCGAATCGTTGGCCTTGGGTTTGGCGTCTGGCTTCGCCGGGGCTGGCGTGTGGGTCGATCTAGCCCGAAAAATTCATCACGTGGTGCGGGGCGCGGATCGGGCGCGGGGGGCGGCTCGCCTGATGGTTGTGGGCGCGC
>JAPLOK010000328.1 GCA_026400775.1 Alphaproteobacteria bacterium
CAGCAAACGGCGCCGACGGGGGGAGAGTTCGGAATCAGTCATCAGGCTGGCATATAGGGCGGTGTGGATCAGGCTGTCAGCACCATCCGCGATGCGTTGCACGCGCCGCTGGAGAGCATTCCGGGCATCGGGCCCAAGACCGCGGCGCTATTGACGCAGGCGGGTGCTGGCCCGCGCCTGTGGGATTTGCTGCTGCATCTGCCGGAACGCTTCGCGGCACGGGTGCGTGTCGAACATCCGCGCGATGCGCCGGTGGACCGCGACGCCATCCTGGAAATCCAGGCCGAGGCGCATCGCGCCGCGCGCTCGGCCAAGGGCGCGCGCTATGTGGAAGTGCGCGCGCATGCGGGCGATGCGCGCCTCATGCTGCGCTTCATGAACGCCAACCTGCCCTGGATCGAACAGCGCCTGCCCAAGGGGGAGACACGCTTCATCTCCGGCCGGCTGCGCCCGGAGGGCAATGGCTGGTCCTGTGTCAGCCCCAATATCTCCACGCGCGCGGATGGGCTGCCGGAACGCGAACCGGTCTGGCCGCTGACCGCCGGCCTGCAACGCGCCCAGATGGCGCGCGCGATCGACGCCGCGCTGCGCCTGCTGCCCGCATTGCCCGAATGGCATGACGCGCCACTACTGAAGCGTGAGGAATGGCCACCCTTCGACGACGCGGTGCGGGCGGCGCATGCGGACACGGCGCCGGTGCCCCGCGCCCGCCTGGCCTATGATGAATTGCTGGCCGACCAGTTGGCCGTGGCGCTGGTGCGCCGACGCAACCGCGCCCTGCCAGGCCGCGCATTGCACGGCGATGATACGCTGCGCGCCAGGGCATTGCGCGCCTTCGGCCACGCATTGACGCCGCAGCAGGCGGAAGTGCTGGCCGAGATCGATGCCGACCTCTCCGCCCCCATCCGCATGCGCCGCCTGCTGCAAGGCGATGTCGGCAGCGGCAAGACGCTGGTCGCGCTGATGGCCATGCTGCGCGCGGTGGAAGCAGGCGCACAGGCAGCGCTGATGGCGCCCACCGAATTGCTGGCGCGGCAGCATGCGCGCGTCATCGGGCGGCTCTGCGCGGCGGCAGGTGTGCGGCTAGAATTGCTGGCCGGCAGCGTGACCGGGGCGGAACGCCGGCGCGTACTGGGCGGCCTGGCATCCGGCGCGGTGCAGATCGTGGTCGGCACGCATGCACTGTTCCAGGAAGGTGTGGTGTTCCGCGACCTGGCGCTGGCCGTGGTGGATGAACAGCACCGCTTCGGCGTGGAGCAGCGCCTGATGCTGGCCGAAAAGGGCGACGCCGCCGACCTGCTGGTGATGACGGCCACGCCCATCCCACGCACGCTGCTGCTGACCCATTGGGGCGAGATGGCGGTCAGTCGCATCACCGGCAAACCCGCCGGCCGCCAGCCGATTCTCACCACATTGCACAGCACCACGCAGACCGAGGATGTGCTGGCCGCCTGCGGCCGCGCCATGGCCAAGGGCGCGCGTATCTACTGGGTCTGCCCACATGTCGCGGAGAGCGAAATGCTGGATGTGGCCGCCGCAGAGACGCGGTTCGCCGAACTGCGCGAACGCTTCGGTGATGTGGTGGCGCTGGCGCATGGCAGGCTGGATGTCTCGGTGCGCGAGGCAGCCCTGACCCGCTTCGCGCGCGGCGACGCACAGCTGCTGGTGGCGACCACCGTGATCGAAGTGGGCGTCGATGTGCCCGAAGCGACAGTGATGGTGGTGGAACACGCCGAACGCTTCGGCCTGGCGCAGTTGCACCAGCTGCGCGGGCGCGTGGGCCGCGGCACTGCGCGCAGCTTCTGCATGCTGCTATATGACGACAGCACCGGCCGCACGGCGCGCGACCGCCTGGCGATATTGCGAGAGACCGAGGACGGCTTCGTCATCGCCGATGAGGATTTCCGCCTGCGCGGCGCCGGCGAAGCACTGGGCACGCGCCAGTCGGGCCATGCCATGCAGTGCCTGGCGCTGGAGGATGCGCGCGCGCAAGAACGCCTGCTTGCCATGGCCCACCAGGATGCCACGCTGCTGCTGGAGCGCGATGCGGCGCTGGCCGGCGCGCGCGGCCAGGCGGCGTGGGTTTTGTTGGGACTATTTGGCAAGGACGCCGCCATGGCGACCCTGGGGGCCGGGTAGCCCCTTGCCAAGCGGAGGACGGCTTGGCATCCAAAACCATCCGGGAATCAGGGGCGAACGTGACGGCATTGATCGAGATCGAACGTCTGACGAAACGCTTCGGCGCCTTCACCGCAGTGGATGACGTGTCCTTCAGTGTCGCGCGTGGTGAAGTGGTAGGCTTCCTTGGCCCGAATGGCGCCGGCAAATCCACCACCATGCGCATGCTGGCGGGCTTCATGGCGCCAACATCGGGCACCGCGCGCATCTGCGGCGCGGATGTCGTGGACGCACCGGTGAAGGCCAAGCGGAACCTGGGCTTCCTGCCCGAAGGCGCGCCGACCTATCCGGAAATGACGGTCAGCGCCTTCCTGTTCTTCTGCGGCCGCGTGCGCGGTTATGGTGGCAAGGAACTGGCCAACCGCGTGACCGATGCGATGGCGCGCACGCGCATCGAAGGTGTGCGGCTGCAGCCGATCGAGACGCTATCCAAGGGTTTCAAGCGCCGCGTAGGCCTAGCGCAGGCGCTGCTGCATGACCCGCCAGTGCTGGTGCTGGACGAACCGACCGACGGCCTGGACCCCAACCAGAAGCACGAGGTGCGGCAACTGATCCAGGCCATGGCACCCGACAAGGCCATCGTGATTTCCACCCATATCCTGGAGGAGGTGGAGGCGGTCTGCACGCGCGCCATCATCATCGCGCGCGGCCGCGTGATCGTGGATGCGATGCCGCGCGCCTTGCTGGAAACCGGGCACAGCCTGGACATCGTCTTCCGCAAGCTGACCACGGGAGAGGCCGCATGATGGCCACGCATACAGACCTTCGCAGCCTGCGGCCGCTTCGGCCATCGGGGAACCAGATGGCCGCCGATTCAGACCTTCGCAGCCTGCGGCCGCTTCGGCCATCGGGGGCCACATGACGGCAGTTCTTCGCCGCGAACTGGCAGCGTATTTCGCCACGCCCGTCGCTTACGTCTTCATCGTGATCTTCCTGGTGATGTCGGGCGCGCTGACCTTCACGCTGGGCAATTTCTTCGCACGCAACCAGTCGGATCTGATTCCGTTCTTCGGCTTCATCCCCTGGCTGTTCCTATTCCTGGTCCCCGCGCTGACCATGCGGCTATGGGCCGAGGAGCGGCGCCTGGGCACCATCGAATTGCTACTGACATTGCCGATCGCGCAATGGCGCGCGGTGGTGGGGAAGTTCCTCGCAGCCTGGGCTTTTTGCGGCATCGCGCTGGCGTTGACATTTCCACTGTGGCTCACGGTCTGGTGGCTCGGTGAGCCGGATCACGGTGTGATTTTGGCGGGCTACCTGGGCTGCATGATGGTCGCCGGCGCCTATCTCGCGCTGGGTGCCGCGGTTTCGGCGGCGACCAAGAACCAAGTCATCGCCTTCGTCATCGCGGTGGCCGCCTGCTTCGTGTTCAGCGCGGCAGGCTCACCGGTCGTCACGGAATTCCTCTCGGCCAATATCCCCATGCTGGCCGATGTCGCCCGTGCGCTGTCGGTCTCGGACCGCGTGAATGGCTTCACCCGCGGCGTCATCAGCGCGCGCGATGTGGTGTTCTTCGCCAGCTTCATCGGCTTCTGGCTGTTCGTGAACACCGTCGTGCTCGACTTGCGGAAGGCGGACTGAACCATGGCCGACGCCCGTATCGCCCCGCGCCGTTCCCTGCTCTCCGCCGCTGCCATCGCGGTGGTGCTCCTGCTCGTACTCGGCATCAACATGCTGGCCGATCGCTTCCTCGCCTCCGCGCGCGTGGACCTCACGCAGGAGCGGCTCTTCACCCTCTCGCCCGGCACGCGCAGCGTGCTCGCCGCCCTGCAGGACCCGGTGACTTTGCGCCTGTTCTACTCGCGCCGGCTGGGGGCCGAGATCCCCGCCTTCGGCGGCTATGCCGAGCGCGTGCGCGACATGCTGCGCGAATATGTCGCGGCCTCTGGCGGCAAGCTGCGCCTGGAAATCCGCGACCCCGAACCCTTCTCCGACACCGAGGACCGCGCGATCGCCCTCGGCCTGCAAGCCATCCCGCTCGACCAATCGGGCGAGCAGGTCTTCTTCGGCCTCGCCGCCAGCAACCAGGCCGATGATGAGCGCAACATCCCCTTCTTCCAGCCCGAGCGCGAGCGCTTCCTGGAGATGGACCTGACGCGCATCATCTACGAACTCTCGAACCCGCGCCGCCCTGTGCTGGGCGTGCTCTCGCCCCTACCGCTGAATGGCGATCCGCGCGCAATGCTGATGCGCCAGCCGCAGCTCGCACAGCCACAGGTAGTGATGAACCAGCTGCGCCAGGTGTTCACCGTGCGCGACATCGCGATGGACGCGCTGGTCATCGAACCTGATGTGCAGCTGCTGCTGGTGGCGCATCCGCAGGGCCTGTCGGATGCAACGCTCTACGCCATCGACCAGTTTGTCATGCGCGGTGGCCGCCTGATCGCCATGGTCGATCCGCACAGCGAAATGCAGGCCGCCCGCCCCGCCCCCGGTGGCCGCCCGCCCGCGGATACGGCATCGAATCTTGATCGACTGCTGAACGCATGGGGAATCGAAACCCCGCGCGAGCACATTGTCGCCGATCTGCGCGGCGCCTGGCGCGTGCGCGCCGGCCCCAATGATCGCGTGCAGGCGGTGGATTATGTCGCCTGGTTCGCATTGCAGAATGACAGCCTGAACCGCAACGAGGTCACGGTCGCAGCCCTGGACCAGATCAGCGTCGCATCAGCCGGCGAAATCCGTCTGCTTCCGGGCACGCGGCTGGAGTTCACGCCCTTCCTCACCTCCTCCGCGCAGTCGATGTTGCTGGAGGTGGCGCGCGTGCGCAGCGACCCGCAACCGGCGCGAATCCTCGGCGATTTCCGTGCCGATGGGCAGCGCCGCGCCATCGCCGCACGCTTCCGCGGCACGCTCGGCACCGCCTTCCCCGAAGGCCCGCCCACGCCGCCCGAAGGCGCCGAACGCCCGGCCGATTTCCCCGCGCATCGCTCTGCCACGGAAGCACCCGCCAGCTTTGTCGTCATCGCCGATACCGACGTGCTGGAGGACCGTTTCTGGGTCCGCGTGCAGGATTTCTTCGGCCAGCAGGTGGCGCAGCCCTTCGCCGGCAATGGCAGCATGATCGTCAACATCGCTGACAACCTGGCCGGCTCGGACGCCATGATCAGCCTGCGCTCGCGCGGGGAATCGCAGCGCCCCTTCGAACGCGTGGACGCCATCCGCCGCACCGCCGATGCGCAGTATCGCCAGACCGAGCGCGGCTTGCAGGAACGGCTGCAAGGCACCGAACGACGCCTGCGCGAACTGCGCCAGGGCACGCCCGTGCAGCCCGGCGAGCGGAACCAGAACCAGGTGATGATCACGCCCGAGCAGCGCGCCGAGATCGACCGCGCGCGCGAGGAAATCGCCGCGACCCGCCGCCAGCTCCGCGCCGTGCAGCTGGAGCTGCGCCGCGACATCGAATCGCTGGAAACCACGCTTCGCATCCTGAACATCGTGGTGGTGCCGTTGCTGGTTACACTGCTGGCGATCGGGCTTGCGGTGTTGCGTCTGCGCCGTCGCCGGGCGGCACGCGCATGAACCGGCGCCTTTTGCTGGCGGGCGGCGCGGCCGCTGCCGTCACCAGCATCACCGCCGCGCTGTTGCTGGGCCCGGATGATCCGCCGCCCGGCGCTGGTCCGGCAGGGCTGATGTTCCCAGGTCTCGCCACCCGACTGGGTGATGCGCAGGAGCTGCGCATCCGCAGCCATGACGGGCAGCTGGTGCTACGCCGCACCCCCGGTGGCTGGGTGCTGCCCGATCGCGACGGCTTCCCCATCCGCGAAGCGCGGCTGCGCGAATTGCTGACCGGCTTCAGCGAACTGCGCCTGGTCGAACCCCGCGCCACCGACGCCGAAGGCTGGGCGCGCCTGGGCGTGGATGACCCCGACACCGCCGGCAGCACCGCGCTGCTGATCCGCCTGACCGACACGCAGGGCCGCGCCATCATGGAGGTCATCACCGGCCGCCGTCGCGTGCGCACGCAGGGCAATGTGCCGGAAACCGTCTTCGTGCGCCGCCCCAATGAAAGCCAGGCCTGGCTCGCGGAGGGCCGCGTCGCCGCGGATGCCGACCCGGCCGGCTGGATGGACCGCGATGTCAGCAACATCGCGCCTGATCGCGTACAGCGCGTGACCGTGCGCCGCGCCGGCGAAGCGCCCATCGTGGTCGGCCGCGCCGCACCCGGACAACCCTTGCTGGTCACCTCTCCGCCCGATCCACCGCAGATGGATAATGCCGCGCTCGAGGACATCGCGCGCGCCTTCGAACACCTGACCCTGATGGACGCGCTGCCCGCCGACCGCGTGCCCGGCAGCGCGCTGGGCGAGGCGCGGTTCGAACTGGATCAGGGCCTGTCCATCACCGTCTGGTCGAACCGGATGGAGCAGTTCCTCTGGGTGCGCATGCAGGCCGAGGGCGGCGCGGAAGCGGCCGCGTTGAACGCGCGCTGGCGCCCCTGGGCCTATCAGGTGGGCGTGTGGAAGGAACGCGCCTTCCTGCCGCGCCTGGAGGAATTGACCGGTGCCCGATAGGGAATTTCCGAACCGTCCGTGGGTCGGCATCGGCGCGGTGATTTTCCGTGGCGATCGCGTGCTGCTGGCGCGGCGCGGCAAGCCGCCGCGGCTGGGCGCCTGGTCGCTGCCCGGTGGCGCGCAGCATGTAGGCGAAGGCGCCATCGAATGCGCGCGGCGCGAATTGCTGGAGGAGACCGGCATCACCGCCGGCCCGCTGATCCTGGCAGATGTGATCGACGCGGTGAATCGCGATGCCGATGGCCGCGTGCGCTACCACTACACCATCATCGATTATTGCGGGCATTGGGCCGCCGGAGAGGCACGGCCAGGCGATGATGTCGCCGAGATCGCCTGGGCCGCGCCCGATGAACTCGCGGCCTATGCGCTGACGCGAGACGCGCGGGCCGTCATCGAGAAGTCCCGCCAATTGCTGGCTTGAAACCCGGCGGCGCGGCAAGCACACTGCCGCGATCAAGCCCGGAGGCCCCCGATGTTCCCACGCCGCGCCATGCTGGCCGCGCCCGCCTTGCTGGCCATGCCCGCCCAGGCGCAACAGATCGCAGGCGGCCGGCCGATCAGGCTTGTGGTGCCCTTCCCGCCCGGTGGCGCAGTGGACCTGCTGGGGCGCATCCTGGCGGAACGCATGCAGGCGGTGCTCGGCCAGAATGTCGTGGTGGAGAACCGCGGTGGCGCGGGCGGGCTGATCGGCGCGGATGCGGTCGCCAAGGGCGACAAGGATGGCAGCATCATCGGCCTGATCGGCGTGACCAC
>JAPLOK010000081.1 GCA_026400775.1 Alphaproteobacteria bacterium
CCGGGTGTTTCGCGACCACGACGATATCACAGGCCACTGCTGCTATTTCTGGAACCGTCTCGTCGATCAGCCCTGGCGCATCATCTCCATCGGCATGCGCGACTGGGCGCATCGGTACTGATCAGTGGGAATTGGTATCATGCCAGCGGCCGCTTGCGCGCACGCGCAGGCCCGAGCTGATCGTGGCATTACGCGCGCGGATGCAGCCCGTCCTCGATCAAGCCGCACAGCACATGGTCCAGGGTGATATGCCCCTGCTGCACCAGCGCGGTCGCGGCGGCCTGCATGCGCGCGGGCAGCACCGGGTTGGCGCGCAGCTGCGCCAGCGACGCGATCGATGCGTCCAGATGCGCACCGCGTTCCATGCTCGCGGGCTGCGTGCTCACACCCATTGCCCGCGCAGGAAACCCAGCGCCGGAAGGGGCTGCCAGCTGCGCGGCAGGTCGGCGCGGCGGATCGGCGCCACGGTGTAGTTGGGCACCGGCTGGCCCTGGCGGCGCAGGAAATCGGCATAGCTGCGCACCTGTTCCGTCCGCCAGGCCATGTCGCGCTGCGCGGCATCGCGGTTGCGGAACACCTCGGCGACGCGGTGACGCTTCCCGAGGCTCGCCATCACGGCCCAGAGCGTGTCGTCATCCCGCAGCTTGAGAACCGTGGAATCCATGCGCAATACCATGCTGGCGGCGGAACGGGTGGCGGGTCAAGCGCAGGTTGGGTAAGCCTGTTCGGGAAGGAGACACCCCATGCTGCCACCGCGCGAGAGCATCACCATCGGCTTTGCCCATGTCGCCTATAACTGCCAGGAGCGGCTGGCGCTGCGCGGCACCGGCCTGAAGAGCCTGCAGGCCCGCACGCGGGAAGAGCTGGACGCCATGCTGCCGCAGGTGGATGTGCTGAGCCTGTCTGGCATGTGGCGCAACGATATTCCCACACTCGCGCCCAGGCTGCGCTTCGTGCAGTCCATGTCCGCGGGCACCGACCAGTATGACCGGGCCGTGCTGAAGGCCGCCGGCATCCGCCTGGCGAGTGCTGCCGGCGTGAACGCCAATGCCGTCTCCGAACACGCGATCAGCCTGATGCTGGCGATGACCCGCCGCCTGCCGGAGGCGCGCGACAACCAGCACCAGAAATTCTGGCGCGGCATGATGAGCGACTTCGCCCGGCGCGAGGACGAGTTGGCCGGCAAGACGTTGCTGGTGGTGGGCATGGGCCGCATCGGCTCGCGGCTGATCCGCATTGCCAAGGCCTTCGACATGCGCGTGATCGGCGTGCGCGCCAACCCGGGTGCGGGGGCGGAAGGTGCGGATGAGGTGCATGCGACCAGCGCGCTGCCCGCGCTGCTGCCGCGGGTGGATTTCGTGGTGCTGGTCTGCCCGCTGACCGCTGAGACCACCGGGCTGATGAACGCCACCACGCTCGCGGCCATGAAGCCCGATGCCTATCTGGTGAATTGCGCCCGCGGGAAGGTGTGCGACGAGCCGGCGCTGATCGCGGCGCTCTCGGCTGGGCGCATCAAGGGGGCCGCGCTGGATGTGACGGCGGAGGAGCCGCTGTCGGCGGAAAGCCCGCTTTGGACCTTGCCGAACGTCTTCATCACGCCGCATACGGCGGGCGAGACCTGCGCCTATGAGGATAATGTGGTCGATATCCTGCTGGAGAACCTCGATCGGCTGTGGCGGAGCGAGGCAGCCTTGGTCAATCAGATCGTGTAGCCGACCAGTTGCGCGCGAATGCCTCCTGCGCCGGTGTCTCCACCGCGCGCGGATCGTGGCTCGCGCGCACCCAGTCGACCGGGTCGCCCGGGATGCCGGCCTCCTGCGCCAGGCAGGCCAGCACCGTGCCCGTGCGTCCCAGCCCGGCGCGGCAGCCAATATAGAACAGGCGCTCCGGCTCGGCCGCCATGGCCGCGCGCAGCGCATCCAGCGTGGCGCGCAGCGCGGCCGGCTCGGGCAGGCCGAAATCCACGATATCCAGAGCCAGCG
>JAPLOK010000169.1 GCA_026400775.1 Alphaproteobacteria bacterium
GATGCAGGCGAAATACCTCTACAGCCATGCCTGGACGCCGGGCGATGTGCTGATGTGGGACAATATCGGCACCATCCACAATGCGGTGGCCGACTACACTGCCGATGAGCCGCGCTTCATCCTGCGTGTGCAGGTGATGGCCGATCGCTACGCAGCGGAGCTTGCGCCATGAAGCTTGCCACGGCGCTGCTGGAAGGGTGCGAGACGCTGGTCGCGGCCCTGGGGGATGCGCTGGTACCGCTGCACGCCGCGGCGCATGCCGCCGGCAGCCAGCCGCCGCCCGCCGATGTTCTGGGCGTGATCCAGGGCGGGGATGAGACCATGCTGCTCTGCCTGCGTGCGCTGGCCTTCGCCACGCGCCCCGAACAGGCGGCGCTGCGCCGGCCCATGGCACCGCTACTGGCGCCGCTGCGGCCGGGCAAGGTGCTGGGTGTGGGCCGCAACTACGCCGACCACGCGAAGGAGGTGGGCGGGCCGGCACTCGCCGCGCCGCGCATCTTCCTCAAGCCGCCATCCTCCATCTGCGGCCCCGGCGCAGCGGTGCGCATCCCGCCCGCCGTCACCAAGCCCGATTGGGAGGCGGAACTGGCCGTCGTGATCGGCACGCCCGCGCGCGATGTGGAGGCAGGCAATGCGCTGCTGCATGTGGCGGGCTATACCGCGCTGAACGACATCTCGGCGCGCGAATTCCAGTTCGACCAGCCTCTGCCCATGACCAGCTTCGCCAAGGGGCTGGATGACTTCTGCCCGATCGGGCCCTGGCTGGTCACCGCCGATGAGGTGGGCGAACCCTTCGACATCGAGGTGGTCTGCCGCCTGAACGGCGAGGAAGTGCAGCGCGGCAACACGCGCGACCTGATCCATTCGGTGCCGGCGCTGATCGCCTATCTGTCGCGCTACATGACGTTGCAACCGGGCGACATCATCGCCACCGGCACGCCCGCCGGATCGGGGCATTTCCGCAATCCGCCGCGCTACCTGAAGCCGGAAGACGCGCTGGAGATCGATATCGCGCGCGTCGGCCTGCTGCGCCATTCCATCGCCTGAGGAGGTTCCATGCTGCGCCTTGTCTTCGCCACCCTGCTGCTGGCGGCTCCCGCCATGGCGCAGGAATACCCCTCGCGCCCGGTGCGGGTGATCGTCTCGCTCGCCCCCGGCGGCAATGCGGACATCAATGCGCGCGCCGTCTCCGCCGCGCTGTCATCGTTGATGGGCCAGCAATTCGTGGTGGAAAACCGCCCGGCTGCGGGCGGCACGGTAGCGGTGGCAGATGTCGCGCGCGCCGCACCCGATGGCTATACGCTACTGGTCGGCGCACTGGGCTCACATGTGCTGAATGTGGGGCTGTACCGCAACCAGCCGGTGAACCCGATCACGGATCTGGCCCATATCACCATCAGCAGCGAAAGCGCGATGGTGGTGGCAGCACACCCCTCGCTTGGCGTGCGCAACCTCGCGGAATTCCGCACCGCACTGGCCGCGCGGCCGGGGCAGGTGCCGTTCGGTTCCTCGGGCAATGGCACCACCGGGCATATCGCGGGCATGCTGCTGCTGCACACGTTGGGTGTCACCGCACAACATGTGCCCTATCGCGGCAGCGCGCCGGCCTTCGTCGATCTCTCGGCCGGGCGCATGATGTTCCAGACCGACACGATCAGCTTCCTGCAGGAGCATATCCGCGCCGGCACGGTGGTGGGCATCGTCAATGGCGGGGCGGCGCGCAGCGCCACCCTGCCCGACCTGCCGACGGGCGCGGAGGCAGGCATCCCCGGCTTCGTCGCCACCACCTGGACGCCCTGGTCGGCACCCGCCGGCACGCCGCCGGCGATCCTGGAACTGCTGTCGGCGCGCATCCGCCAGGTGCTGGCCGAAGGGCCGGTGCGCGAGCGGCTGCTGGGTCTGGGCAACACCATCCCGCCCGACATGACGCCCGCACGCACCACCGCCTTCATCCGCGCCGAGGCTGATAAATGGCTGCCCGTGGTGCGCGCCACCGGCGCGAGCCTCGACTGATGCTGCACGCCACCGCCGCTTCCATCCACGCCCAGGCCATCGCCGTGCTGACCGCCTGGGGCATGCCCGAGGACATGGCGCGCACCACCGCCGACATCATGGTCGAGACCGACCTGACCGGCATCGACAGCCACGGAATCTCGATGCTGCCGAGCTACGAGGAGCTATACCGCAAGGGGCAGCTGCGCGTCGCAGCCCGCCCGCGGGTGTTGCGCGAACATGGCGCAACCGCGCTGCTCTCGGGCGAGGATGGGCTCGGGCACCCCGTCTCCGTGCAGGCGATGAACCTGGCGGTAGACCTGGCAGCGGACCATGGTGTGGGCGTGGTGGGCGTGGTGAACAGCCATCATTTCGGCGCGGCGGGTGCCTATGCGCGCATTGCATCGCGGCGCGGGATGATCGGCCTCGTCACCTCCTCCACACGCGGCGTCATCATGGTGCCGACGGGGGCTGCCGAGCCGGTGCTGGGCACCAACCCGATTGCGTTTTCCGCGCCCGCGCGGCGCAACCGCGACGTGGTGCTGGACATGGCGACCACGACGGTCGCGGGCAACAAGGTCCGCGTGATGGGGCTCAAGGGCAAGGACATCCCGCCAGGCTGGGTGCTGGATGAGAAGGGCGATGCGGTGACCGATCCGGCGCGCGCCAATGCCTATGTGTTCAAGGAAAAGCTCGGCGGGATTTCGCCACTCGGCGGCACGGGGCTGATGGGCTCGCACAAGGGTTATGGGTTGGCGCTGCTCGCGCATATCCTGGGCGGCACGCTGGTGGGTGCCAGCTTCTCGCCGATCCGCAACCGCACGCAGAAGGGCGATGCGCCGAACAATATCGGCCATTTCTTCCTGGCCCTGGCGCCGGGCGTGTTCCGCGACGAAGCCGATTTCGCGAATGACCTGGATGACGCGATCGACGTGCTGCACGCCGCCCAACCGGCCGACCCGGCGCAGCCCGTGTTGATCCCCGGCGAGCCCGAGGAGATCGAGCGCGCGCATCGCGAGCAGCACGGCGTGCCGATCACGCCCGCGCTGGAGGCACAGCTGCGCGATGTCGCGCGCGGGGCCAATGCACCCTTCCTGCTGGAACCCGCCGATGGATAACGCGCCACTCGCCGGCATTCGCGTCATCGAGGTCGCGCAGAACATCGCTGGCCCCATCTGCGGCCAGATCCTGGCGCAGCTCGGCGCCGATGTGGTGAAGGTCGAACGCCCCGGCAGCGGCGATGATGCGCGCGGCTGGGGGCCGCCCTTCATCACCGATGGCACCAGCACCACCTTCGTCGCCTGCAATCGCGGCAAGCGCAGCCTGGTGCTGGACCTCAAGCGCGACGCGGCGAAGCTGGACGCGCTGTGCGCCACGGCCGATGTCTTTGTGCAGAACATGCGCCCCGGCATGCTGGAAGAGATCGGGCTTGGCGCGGATACGCTCTGCGCGAAGCATCCGCGGCTGGTCTATGCCGGCATTTCCGCCTTCGGCCACACCGGCCCGCGCGCCATGGAAGGCGGCTATGAGCCCATCCTTCAGGGCTATTCCGGCCTGATGATGATGAATGGCGAGGAGGGCGGCCCGCCCACCCGCACCTCGCCGCAAATCCTCGATATAGGTACCGGGCTGTGGGCGGCGCTCGGTGTGGTGGCGGCGCTGCATCGCAGGCGCGATACCGGGCGTGGCGGGCGCGTCGATGCCTCGCTGCTGGAGACCGCGCTGGGCTGGATGGGGCCGCATTTCGCTGGGTTTTCCGTCAGCGGGCAGAACCCGAAGCGGCACCTCTCAGGCAACCCCAATACGGTGGTGTTTCAGGCCTTCGCCACGGCCACGCAGCCCATCATGGTGGCCGCCGCCAACGACCGGCTGTTCGTGAAGCTCTGCGGCGTGATGGGCATCTGCGGGGATGATCCGCGCTTCGCCACCAACCGGCTGCGCGTAGCGAACAAGGCAGCCCTGCTGGCGATGCTCGAGCCGCGCTTCGCTGCACAGCCGGCTGATCACTGGCTGGGTTTGCTGAACGCGGCGGGCGTGCCCTGCGGGCCGGTGAACACCATCTCGGCCATGGCGGTGGATGCGCAGGTGGCCGCACTCGGCGCGCTGGAAGCCTGGGGCGAGGTGACCGCGACTGGCCTGCCGATCAACCTGGATGGCCGGAAGCCGCGGGCGGAGCGTGGCGCGCCAGCCATCGGTGAACACACTGCGGAAATCCTGCGCGAGGCGGGTCTCGATTAGCCCCGTCGGGCTTCGTCTTCCTCGTGCTGCAACTTCGTCGCGAGCTTCCAGGCGGCCGAGCACATCCTCCCCAGCTCCGCATTCCCGCCCTCCAGCATCAGGTCGTTCAACGAGCCACTGCCGCCGAGCATGCCCAGGAAGCGGGTAAGCCCCCCGGCATCGGAAGCTTCCACGGCAGCGCGGCTGCGGCTGATCGATGTGGCCCAATAGGTCGCGCCATGGGCGGCCAAATGCTGTTCGAGACGGCGCAGCAGAGCGGCGAATGCCGCAACATCAGGGTGAAGCACGCTAGCCGCGCACATCCGTCCTGAACACCTTGCTGACGATCCGCCAGCCCTCGGCCAGTTTCAGCAGCACCAGGCAGTCGGTGAAGAAGCGCGGCGGGATGGCGCAGTTCAATTTCACCACGACCATGTCCGGCCCGGCGAGGTCGATCGACAGGATACGATCATGCCGCGACAGCGCCTGCGCGGCGGGCGCGGGGCGACTGCGCACCATCGCGATCCACTCCGCTCGCGGCATCACTGCCAGCGTGCCATCAGGCTTCACGCTGCGCAGATCGGCCTGCGGGTGGAAGGATGCGGCGAGCTTTTCGGCATCGCCCTCATACAGCCCGTCCAGATAGGTCTGTACCACCGCCTGGATAGCCTCCAGGGCACGCGGGTCCAGCGTGCCACTGCGCACGGCATGGATATCGAGCATCTGCGGCTCCTTCACGGCCTGTGCATCCGGCAGTAAAGCTGGTTGCGACGGAGGGAACAAGAATGATGTCCGCGACGCGCCGCACGCTTCTGGCCACCCCGCTGCTGCTGCCGGGCCTGGCCCGCGCGCAGGCTTGGCCCGCGCGGCCCATCCGCGTGATCGTTCCCTATGCCGCGGGCGGCGGCACCGACATCCTGACCCGCGCGCTGGGCGAGGCGCTGCGCCCGCATCTGCCGCAGCCCTTCGTGGTGGAGAATCGCGCCGGCGCAGCCGGTGTTGTCGGCACCGAGGCTGTGCTGCGCGCGGAGCCTGACGGGCATGCGCTGGCGGTCGTGGTATCTACGCATGTCGTCAATCGCCACACGCTGACGCAGATGCCCTTTGACCCGCTGCGCGATGTGGCGCCGGTGGCGATGCTGGCGCGCAACACCATGATGCTGGCAGCGAGCGCAGCGCTGCCTTTCACCGATCTGCCGGGCCTGGCCGCGCATGCGCGCGCCAATCCGCGCGCGCTGTCCACCGGCAGCACGGAGGCGTTGTCGCAGTTCCTGGGCCAGGAAACCGCGCGGCGGCTGAACGTCGAGACTCCCGATGTGCAGTATCGCAGCGGCGGGCAGTTGATGACCGACATCGTGGCGGGCCACCTGCCGCTGGGCTGGACGAGCACCGCGAGCGTGATGCCGCACATGCAGACCGGGCGCGCGCGGTTGATCGCGACCAGCACGGCCACCCGCACGCCCTTCTTCCCCGATGTGCCCGCCGCGCAGGAGCAGGGGCTGGCGGAATTCGACCTCTCCGGCTGGGTGGCGATGCTCGCGCCACGCGGCCTGCCGGATGCCGTGGCCGCGCGCATCAACGCCGCATTGGCGCTGGCCTTCGCGGACAGCGCGTTCCGCCAGCGCCTTGCCACGCTGGGCATCGAGGCCGATCTGCGCGGCCCCGAACCGCTCGCCGCCGCCATGGCGCGCGAGGACCGCATCTGGGCCGCGGCCGCCGCGGCCGGCCACATCCAACGGCAATAGGAACACCATGCCCAACCCAGCCCTGAAAGCCGCCTTCGACGCCGGCAAGTTCATCGTCGCACCGGGCGTGTTCGACGGTATCTCGACCCTCGTCGCCGATCGCATGGGCTTCGACTGCCTGTACGTGACGGGCTTCGGCACCGTGGCCTCGCATCTGGGCGTGGCGGATGCCGGCATCGCTACCTACACCGACATGGTCGGCCGCGTCGGCCGCTTCGCGCAACTCGCCAAGACACCGGTGATCGCGGATGCCGATACAGGCTATGGCGGGCTGCTGAACGTGCGCCACACGGTGATGGGCTATGAGGCCGCGGGCGTCTCGGGCATCCAGCTGGAAGACCAGGAAGTGCCGAAGAAGTGCGGGCACACGCCGGGCCGCCGCGTGATCCCGGCGGAAGAGATGGTGCTGAAGATTCGCGTGGCGGCCGAAGCCCGGCGCGATCCCAATTTCCTGATCGTCGCGCGCACCGATGCGCGCACGGGGTTGGGCCTGGAGGAAGCGATCCGCCGCGGGCGCATGTATGGCGATGCGGGCGCGGATATCGTCTTCATCGAAAGCCCTGAGAGCGAAGCCGAGATGATCGAAGTCGGCCGCAGCATCAACAAGCCGCTGCTGTCCAACTGCGTGGAAGGCGGCCGCACGCCCATCCTGCCAGCCGCGCGGCTGAAGGAGATCGGGTATAGTATCGCGATCTATCCGGCCGCCGGTTTTCTGGCCGCCGCCGCAGCGCTTGAGCGCGCCTATTCGCATCTGCGCCAACACGGTGACAGCATCGCCATGGGCGATCCGTATGGCTTCTCGCGCATGACCGATCTGATGGGCTTCCCCGAGGTCTGGGAATTCGACAAGCGCTGGGCGGTGACGCCATGAACCAGGTGCGCGCGCTGGTCTTCGACGTGTTCGGGACCGTGGTGGATTGGCGCAGCGGCGTGGCCCGCGCCATCGCGCCCTTCCTTGTGGCGCATGGCCGCACCGACCTCGATGCCTTCGCGCTGGCCGATGCCTGGCGCCGCCAATACCAGCCCGCGATGGAGGAAGTGCGCTCCGGCCGGCGCCCCTTCACGCGGCTGGATGTGCTGCACCGGGAGAACCTGGAAAAGGTGATGGTGGCGCAGGGCATCAACGCCGCCGCGCAGGATCTCGATGCGCTGAACCTGGCCTGGCACGCACTCGACCCCTGGCCCGATGTGCTGCTCGGCCTGCATCGACTGCGGCGGCGTTTTTTTCTGGCCCCCCTGTCCAACGGCAATATCCTATTGCTGGCGAACATGGCCAAGCGCGCCGGGATTCCCTGGGACGCGATCCTGGGCGCGGAGCCCGCACGCGCCTACAAGCCGCAGCCTGAGGCCTATCTGAATACCGCCGACATCCTGGGCATGCGCCCCGATGAGGTCTGCCTGGTAGCCGCACATAACGGTGACCTGCGCGCCGCGCGCAAGGCCGGGCTTGCCACCGCCTTCATCCCGCGCGTCACTGAACACGGTACCGGCCAGACCATCGACCTGACCGCGGAGGACCCCTGGGATTGCGTGGCGGACGACTTCATAGAGTTGGCGCGGCGCTTGGGCTGCTGATCGCGCTCGCGGCCCCCGCCGCGGCGCAGCAGGAACACGTGCTGGACGCGGTGGGCCCGCATCGCCTGCTGTTGCGCGAGACCACGGAAGGCGGGCATGCGCTGATCGTCGCCAACCAGGGCGCGCGGCGCCAGGCCATGGCGGCCGACCAACGCTTCGAGGTGGTGCAGCGCGCCACCATCGGCAGCACGCCATTGCTGGTCGTGCGCGGCTGGACTGGCGGCGCCTATTGCTGCTTCACGCTGCACGTCTTCCAGCGGACGCCGCGCGGCTATGCCATCGCGGGCAGCTTCGTCACTGGCAAGAACGAGAATGCCGTGCTGCGCGTGCAGGACATGCTGGCCTCGGTGCCCGATGGCGCCTTTGACTTCTGGGATGTGCTCGCGGGCCGCGCCACCGATCTCTCGCCACCCATCACCCTGCGCCTGACCCAAGGGCGCCTGCGCGCCGATGTCGAGGCGATGCGCCGGCCAGTGGAAGATGCGCTGGGCCAGGCCTGCACCACGCTCGGCCAGAACCAGGATCGCCGCGTGCCGCATTTCGCCACATTGGAAGAGGCGCTGCGCGGATTGCCGGCCGGCAGTTGGGGGACAGAACCAGGCGGCGCGGAATGGCGGCCCGAAGCGGAGATTCCGCGCCGTGCGCTATGCCTGCTTTACGCCGGTCATGGTGAGGCAGCGATGGCCGTCATGGCCGCCTGGCCTTCCACACGCCGGCATGGAGATGCGACATTGCGCCAGCTGCGCGCGCGGCTGTTGTGCGAGAGCGCGGCGCTGCCCGTGCTGCGCAGCTTGAACCCTGATCACCCCTGGCTCGCGGGCGAATGCACGCCCGCCTTGCAGAACGAGACCCTGGCGCTGCAGCGCCTCAACTGATCGGCTTCATCGGCCGCGTGACGGCCTTGTATTCGCTCATGCCGTAGCCGGCCTCGGCGGGGATGCGGATCCATTTGTCGCCATCGGCGCCGATGAAGGGCACGGGCTGCACGGTCACCACAGGCGATGCATCGGCCAGCACATGGTCGGCGCGCTTGTGGCGGGCCAGGCGCAGCAGGTTCAGGCGGGTCGCGAAGACCAGCGTGGCGCGGCCTTCATCGCCGGCGCGCACGGCATCGAGCGGGTTGATCCAGATGCCTTCGATAGCCTCGCCGCCATCATGCCGCGCGAGCTGCTCGGCCGGCGTGTGGGCTGCGAAGAAATGCGTGTCGAAGCGCTTGGGCATGTCGGTGGGCGTGATCCAATGCGCGAAGTGGTGCAGCGCATCGGTCGCCGGTTGCAGGCTGTGTTCGGCCAGAAGCGTTCCGAAGGGCGCCTCCCGCGGGAGGTCATGCGCGCCCAGCATCGCGCCGTCGCGGCGGGCGAGCAGCAAGCCCGTCTCCTCGAAGGCTTCGCGGATGGCGGCGATGCGGAAGGCATCGCCGAGCGTGGCATCGGCCTCATCCACGCGGCCGCCGGGGAAGACCATGGCGCCGCCGGCGAAATCGATCGCGTGGTTGCGCACCACCATGAAGACTTCGAGGCCCGCCGCGCCGTCGCGCAGCAACAGGATGGTCGCAGCCGGGCGTGGAACGGCGACCTGATTCAGACTGCGCGGCTGCGCCGCTCCGTCATCAGGACGCGGGCTGTGTGCGGCCTGATTCAGACTGCGCGGCTGCGCCGCTCCGTCATCAGGACGCTCACTCTGCACGGATATTCCCCTCGCGGATGATCGGCGCCCAGGTGTCGAATTCGCGGCGGATATGGGCGGCGAAATCGGCCGGGCTGCCGCCGACCACGCGGCCGGCCTGGGTGTCGAAGATGCGGCTCTGCACCTCGGGCAATGCCACGATGCGCGCGAAGACCTCATTGATGCGCGCGACCAGCCCGGCCTCCATACCCGCCGGCCCCAGCACGCCGTGCCAGACCGCGGTGTTGAAGCCGGGCAGCACCGTGTCCACCGTGGGAATGCCGGGCAGCAATGGCGTGCCGCCGGCGGTGCCCACTGCGACTGCGCGCGCACGCCCATCGCGGATCATCGCGAGCGCCGAGGAGACGGTCGGGAAGCCGAACTGCGCATCGCCGCGCACCAGCGCCGTCACCATCTCCGCGCCCGAACGATAGGGCACATGTGTCATGCGTACACCGGCGCGCCGCAGGAACAGCTCCATGAACAGATGGCTGCCATTGCCATTGCCGGCCGAGGAGAAGATCAGCGCCTCCGGCCGCGCGCGCGCGGCCTCGATGATCGCCTGCATGGTCTGCTGCGGCGCGCCCGGATGCGCGATCAGCACCGCGGGCAGTGAGACCAGATGGATGATCGGCGTGAAGCTCGTCATCGGGTCATAGGTCAGGCTCGGGTTCAACTCGCGCCCGATCACATTGGCGCCGATATCAGCCATCATCAGCGTCAGCCCGTCGGGGCGTTGCTGGGCGGCGAAAGCGCCGGCAATGGTGCCGCCTGCGCCGGGCCGGTTCTCGACCACCAGAGCATGGCCATTGGCGAATTCGGCGAAGCGCGCGGAGACGGTGCGCGAGAGCGTGTCGATCGCGCCCCCCGCACCAAAGGGCACCACCAGGCGGATCGGCCGGTCCGGCCAGGGGTTCTGCGCCAGCGAGGGAGCGGCCAGCGCCAGCGGCGCTGCCAGGATGATTCGGCGATGCATGGGCGTCTCCTTTGGCGGCAAGGTTTGCCCCTTGCGGCGGTTACGCGCAATCATGGGCGCATGACCTGGTCCATCCTTGCCCATGATCCCGCGACCGGCGCGCTGGCCTGCGCCGTCACCACCTGCAACCTGGCGGTGGGCGCGGCTGTGCCCTGGCTGCGCGCGGGCGTCGGCGCAGTGGCCACGCAATCCATCACCAATCGCTATCTGGGCAATGCCGTGCTGGAGGCGCTGGCGCGCGGCGTGGCGCCGCAACTGGCGGTGAACGGCGCGATCGCCACCGATGAAGGCCGGAGCCTGCGGCAGTTGCACGCGATCGACACGCGCGGCCGCTCCGCCGCCTGGACCGGCGAGCGCTGCGTCGAGTGGTGCGGGCACATGCCCGGCAACGGGTTTTCCATCGCAGGCAACATGCTGGCCGGCGAAGCCGTGCTGGCGGACACCATGGCAGCCTTCGTCACGCGCAGTGAATTGCCGCTGCCCGAGCGCATGC
>JAPLOK010000007.1 GCA_026400775.1 Alphaproteobacteria bacterium
AGCGTCGCGATGGCACGGCCAATGCCGCGGCTGCCACCCGTCACCCATGCCACCTGGCCCTGCAATGCGCTCATGCCCAGATCTCCTTCATGGCGCGCGCGAAACCCTCACGGATGGCGCGCGCGTGGATATGTTCACCATCGCGCACCACATGGCGCGCGCCGACGATACCGCTGCGCAAATGCCCGCGCCCGGGGCCGAAGATCCAGGCATCCAGGACGGCATCGCGCTTGAGGCCGAGCAGGTCGGGGTGTTCGCGATTCAACTCGATCAGGTCGCAGCGCGAACCGGGCGCGATGGCGCCGATCGGTGCGCCGGCGGCGCGCGCACCGCCCGCAAGCGCCGCGCGATACAGCCGCGCGCCAGGATGCGGTGTCGCTTCCTCGGCTGCGATGCTGCGGGCTTCCAGCTTGAGGCGCTGGCTGGTCTCCAACTGGCGCAATTCCTGGGCGGGATCGACGCAGACCTGGCTGTCGCTGCCCACGCCCAATGCGCCGCCCGCGGCCAGCCAATCCGGCAGGCGGAACACGCCATCGCCCAGCGATGCCTCGGTGTGCGGGCATAGCCCGGCGATGGCGCCAGCACCTGCCAGGCCGCCGACTTCCGCGTCGGTCAGATGCGTCGAGTGGATGAAGCACCAGCGCGGATCGGCGAAGCCGTTCTCCAGCATCCAGGCGCCCGGCGTCAGGCCGGTCGCGGCGATGCATTCGTCGACTTCGCGCCGCTGTTCGGCCAGGTGCATGTGGATCGGGCCGGTCGTGGCATCGGCAATCATGCGCAGCATCGCGGGCGTGACCGCGCGCAGCGAATGCGGCGAGAAGGCCAGCGCGACCAGCGGGCCGGTGCGGGCCGAAAGCCGCTGCATTAACGCCAGGTAGTCATCGGTGTCATGCAGGAACGGGCGCTGCCCGGCCGCTGGGTCGGCGCCGAAAATTCCTCCATGCCGATAGAGGCTGGGCAGCAGCGTCAGTCCAATGCCGCTATCCGCTGCCGCCGCGATATGGCTCTCCGCCATCGCCTCATGCGGAGCGTAGCGCGTGCCGTCCGGGCGATGATGCAGATAGTGGAACTCGCAGATATGCGTGTAGCCGCGCTCCAGAGATTCGGCGTGCAGCATGGCGGCGACGGCTTGTTGCGCAGCCGGCGTCATGCGCGCGACGACGGCATACATCGCCTCGCGCCAAGTCCAGAAGGTGTCGCGTGCAATGCTGCGGCGTTCGGCGCGGCCGGCCATGGCGCGCTGGAAGGCGTGGCTGTGCAGGTTGGGCATGCCAGGCAGAACGAAGTCGAGCCGCATCGCGTCGGCTGGCGCCGCGCCGGGGGTGACGCGGGTGATGAATCCTGCCTCGCTCTCGATCAGCACATCGTTGCGCCAACCATCTGGCAGCATCGCCTGGCGTGCATGGAAACTTGTCATGGCAGCATGTTCGCGCCCTGTGGCGCGCCCCGCAAGCCGCGCTATGATCCGATATGGACAACCGCTTCCGAAACGCTCCCGCCATCCGCGCCTCGCGCGGCCTCACCCTCCAGGCCAAGCACTGGAGCACCGAGGCGCCGCTGCGTATGCTGATGAACAACCTCGACGACGAAGTCGCCGAGAAGCCCGGCGAGCTCGTGGTCTATGGCGGCATCGGCCGCGCGGCCCGCGATTGGGACAGCTATGAGCGCATCGTCGCGACACTGAAGCGGCTGGAGGAAAACCAGACCCTACTGGTGCAATCCGGCAAGCCCGTCGGCGTGTTCGAGACGCATGCCGATGCACCGCGGGTGCTGATCGCCAATTCCAACCTGGTGCCGAACTGGGCGAGCTGGGAGCATTTCGACAAGCTCGATCGGCTGGGGCTGATGATGTACGGCCAGATGACCGCAGGGTCGTGGATCTACATCGGCACGCAGGGCATCGTGCAGGGCACCTATGAAACCTTCGTCGAGGCCGGGCGGCAGCATTTCAAGGGCGACCTGACGGGGCGCTGGATTCTGACCGGCGGGCTGGGCGGCATGGGTGGCGCCCAACCATTGGCTGGCGTGTTTGCTGGCGCCTCGGTGCTGGCGGTCGAATGCCAGGCGAGCCGGATCGAGAAGCGGCTGGAAACCCGCTACCTCGATTATCGCGCCGATGACCTGGACACTGCGCTGCACATGGTGCGCACGGCG
>JAPLOK010000474.1 GCA_026400775.1 Alphaproteobacteria bacterium
GTGGTAGCGCACGCCAGGAAGGTCCTTCACGCGGCCCCCGCGGATCAGCACGACCGAGTGTTCCTGCAGGTTATGGCCTTCACCGGGGATGTAGCTCACCACCTCGAAGCCATTGGTCAGACGCACCTTCGCGACCTTACGAAGCGCCGAGTTCGGCTTCTTCGGCGTCGTCGTGTAGACGCGCGTGCAGACGCCACGCTTCTGCGGGCAGCCCTGAAGGGCCGGCACCTTGTTGCGGGTGGCCCGTTCTTCGCGCGCCCCGGCGATAAGCTGGTTGATCGTCGGCATGATGCCCTTCAAGTCTCCAAAAAGCCGAACGCCCCGCCCGACGTGCCAGTGCACGCCCAGCGGGGAAGCCCGACCCGCCACCGGCCTCAGCCAACCCAATACGGGTGGCGGCGCCGGCAACGCAGCGATTGCAACAAACCCCGGGCCATCCGCCATCTGACGAACACCCCGGCCAGGGGCGGGGAAATACGAGGGGTGGGAGCCTGAGTCAAGCGAACCCCCAGCATTATTTTTGTGCCTTCAGTCGTTGTGCCCTGGCACGCCTGTGGCGCGACGCGGCGGCATTCGCCGCCATGGCTATGCCGCACAACAGGCGCAGCCGGCGGTTAAGCCTTATGGGCGACGCCGGCCGCGATGCGGCCGGGTACCCATACGGTGCTACTCAGCGGCCGGAATGGCCGTCTGATTGGCCGGAATCCGGCCCTTGTCGCGCTGCGCGGCGATGGTGCGCAGGCGGTTCATCACCGCACCCGTGCCCGCCGGGATCAGGCGGCCCACGATCACGTTCTCCTTCAGGCCCGACAGCACATCCTTCTTGCCGGCCACAGAGGCCTCCGTCAGCACCCGTGTTGTCTCCTGGAAGGAGGCCGCCGAGATGAAGGACTGCGTCTGCAAGGACGCCTTGGTGATGCCCTGCAGCACCGGCTCGGCGCGGGCGGGGCGTTCCTTGGCGAAGATGCGATTCTCGTTCTCGATCTCGAACTCGATTCGATCAACAGTCTCACCCACCAGATAGGTGGTGTCGCCCGGATCCAGGATTTCCACCTTCTGCAACATCTGGCGGACGATCACTTCAATATGCTTGTCGTTGATCTTCACGCCCTGCAGTCGGTAAACGTCCTGAATCTCGTTCACTAGGTAATTGGCCAGCGCCTCGACACCCAGCACGCGCAGGATGTCATGCGGCACGCGCGGGCCGTCCACCAGCGGGTCACCGGCGCGGACATAGTCGCCCTCCTGGACGGAGACGTGCTTGCCCTTCGGCACCAGGTATTCACGCTCGACCGGCGGCTCGTCGCCGACCGGGTCGGCCTTCACGATGATCCGGCGCTTGGCCTTGTAGTCCTTGCCGAATTCCACGCGGCCATCGATCTCGGAGATGATCGCGGCATCCTTCGGACGACGCGCCTCGAACAGCTCGGCCACGCGCGGCAGACCGCCCGTGATGTCGCGCGTCTTGGAGCGCGCCATCACGTCACCGGCCGCGACCGACACGCCATTCTCCACCGTCAAGGTCGTTTCCGGCGTCAGGTAATAGATGGCATCGCCGCCCGTGGGCCGCTTCATCAGGTTGCCCTTGGCGTCCTTCAGCAGCAGGCGCGGCTTCAGGTCGGCGGCCTTGGCGGATGCCTTGTAGTCCACCACCACCTTGGACGACAGGCCGGTCACCTCGTCGGTGCGCTCGACCATGGTGATGCCTTCGATCAGGTCGGCATATTCCACGCGGCCGCCGGCTTCGGTCATGATGGGAAGGGTGAACGGGTCCCATTCGGCCAGCTTCTGGGTGCGGGTCACCGCCGCACCTTCCTGCACCAGCAGACGCGCACCATAGGGCACGCGGAAGCGGGCGCGTTCGCGGCCGACATTGTCGATCAGCGCAATTTCCGCGTTGCGCGACATCACGATCGGCTGGCCGGAGCTGTTGGTCACCAGATTCAAGTTGAACAGCTTGGCATTGGCCTCAGCGGTCGCTTCCACGGCGGATTGCTCGGCGCCGCGCTGGGCGGCGCCGCCGATGTGGAAGGTGCGCATGGTCAGCTGCGTGCCGGGTTCACCGATGGACTGCGCGGCGATGACGCCCACAGCCTCACCCGTGTTCACCGGCGTGCCGCGCGCCAAGTCACGGCCATAGCAGGCTGCGCAAACGCCAACCCGCGCCTCGCAGGTCAGCACGGAGCGGATGTAGATCTCCTCCACGCCCGCCTTTTCCACGGCCTCGGCATCCGGCTCCTCGACCAGCGTGCCGCGCGGCAGGATGGTGGCGCCGGTGATCGGGTCCAGCACATCGCGTTGGATGGTGCGGCCCAGGATGCGTTCGGAGAGGGTGGAGACCACCTCACCGCCATCCAGCACCGCACGCACGGTGATGCCGCGCTCGGTGCCGCAATCGGCCTGCACGATGATGCAGTCCTGCGCGACGTCCACCAGGCGGCGCGTCAGGTAGCCCGAGTTAGCCGTCTTCAACGCCGTATCGGCCAGACCCTTGCGGGCGCCGTGTGTGGAGTTGAAATACTCCAGCACGGTCAGGCCCTCCTTGAAGCAGTTGATGATCGGCTGCTCGATGATCTCGCCCGAAGGCTTGGCCATCAGGCCGCGCATGCCGGCCAGCTGGCGCATCTGCGCCGGCGACCCACGCGCACCGGAATGGCTCATCATCCAGATGGAATTGGTGGGCACACCAATTTCCTGCTTCTGGATCTGCTTCATCATGGCGCCGGCGACCGAATCGGTGCAGCGCGACCAGGCATCGACCACCTTGTTGTAGCGTTCGCCCGCGGTGATCAGGCCATCGAGGTATTGCTGCTCGAACTCCTTCACCTCGCCCTTGGTGGCGGCGATCATCCCTTCCTTCTCGGCCGGGATCATCATGTCGTTCTTGCCGAAGGAAATGCCCGCGCGCGCGGCCTGGCGGAAGCCCAGGCCCATCAGGCGGTCGGCGAAGATCACGCTCTCCTTCTGGCCGCAATGGCGATACACCGTGTCGATGACGTCAGAGATGGTCTTTTTCGTCAGCAGCCGGTTCACCAGCGAGTAAGGCGTGCGCGGGTCCTTGGGCAGCAGCGCGCCCATCAGCAGCCGGCCCGGCGTGGTCAGCACGGTTTCCACCCGGCCATCGCCGAGTTCCTTCGGCGCCGGCACACGCGCATGGATCGCGTTGTGCATGGTGATGACGCCCGAAGCGAGCGCCTGCTCCACCTCACCCAAGCCGCGATAGACCTGCGGGCGGAAGTTCAGCGCATCGGCCTCCTCGGCCGTCATGCCCTTGCCGCCCTTCTGGGTGGCGGTGGCGACCAGGCCGCGCACCTGTTCGATGCGCGCCTTGGCGGCCAGGAATTCCGGCGTTTCCAGCGACAGGTAGTAGATGCCGAGCACGATATCCTGGCTCGGCACGATGATCGGCTTGCCGTTGGCGGGGCTGAGGATGTTGTTGGTGGACATCATCAGCACGCGCGCTTCCAACTGCGCTTCCAGCGAGAGCGGCACGTGCACCGCCATCTGGTCGCCGTCGAAATCCGCGTTGAAGGCGGTGCAGACCAGCGGGTGCAGCTGGATCGCCTTGCCCTCGACCAGCGTCGGCTCAAACGCCTGGATGCCAAGGCGGTGCAAGGTCGGCGCGCGGTTCAGCAGCACCGGGTGTTCGCGGATCACCTCTTCGAGGATGTCCCACACCTCGGGGCGTTCCTTCTCCACCATCCGCTTGGCGGCCTTGATGGTGGTGGCGTGCCCGTATTTTTCCAGCTTGCTGTAGATGAAGGGCTTGAACAGCTCGAGCGCCATCTTCTTCGGCAAGCCGCACTGGTGGAGCTTCAGCTCCGGACCCACCACGATCACCGAGCGGCCCGAATAGTCGACGCGCTTGCCGAGCAGGTTCTGGCGGAACCGGCCCTGCTTGCCCTTCAGCATGTCGGACAGCGACTTCAGCGGGCGCTTGTTGGCACCCGTGATGGCACGGCCACGACGGCCATTGTCGAACAGCGCATCCACCGATTCCTGCAGCATGCGCTTTTCGTTGCGCACGATGATGTCCGGCGCGCGCAGTTCGATCAGGCGCTTGAGGCGGTTGTTGCGGTTGATGACGCGGCGATACAGGTCATTCAGGTCGGACGTCGCGAAACGCCCGCCATCCAGCGGCACCAGCGGGCGCAGTTCGGGCGGAATGACCGGGATCACGTCCAGGATCATCCATTCGGGGCGCGAGCGCGATTCGAGGAAGGCCTCAACCAACTTCAACCGCTTGACCAGCTTCTTGCGCTTGGCCTCGCTGGTCGTCTCCTTCAGGTCGGCGCGAAGGCGCACCGCGTCCTTTTCCAGCTCAGCGCCGGTCAGGATCTGCTTCACGGCTTCGGCGCCGATGCCGACGCTGAACGCGTCCTCGCCGAATTCGTCCAGCTTGGACTGGTACTGATCTTCGGTCAGCAGCTGGTGCAGCTTCAGGTCGGTCAGACCCGGCTCCAGCACGGTGTAGCTTTCGAAATACAGGACCTTTTCCAGATCCTTCAACGTCATGTCGACCATCAGGCCGACACGGCTGGGCAGGCTCTTCAGGAACCAGATGTGGGCTACGGGGCTGGCCAGTTCGATATGGCCCATGCGCTCGCGCCGGACCTTGGCCAGCGTCACTTCCACGCCGCACTTCTCGCAGACAATGCCGCGGAACTTCATCCGCTTGTACTTGCCGCAGAGGCACTCGTAATCCTTGATCGGGCCGAAGATGCGGGCGCAGAACAGCCCGTCCCGCTCCGGCTTGAAGGTGCGGTAGTTGATGGTCTCCGGCTTCTTGATCTCCCCGTAGCTCCAGGAGCGGATCTGCTCCGGCGCCGCGATCGTGATCTTGATATTGTCGAAAGTGACCGACTGGCCCGTCTGGCCCAGGATCTTCATCAACTCGTTCATGCCGATCCAATCTCCATCCTGCGCGATGCGCATACATCCAAAGGTGGGCGCCGACGCGCCCGATAGGCTCTGCGGGGCTGATTGACGCACCGGGCCACAGCCCGGTGCGATCAGACCCTGGTCACTCGGCGTTGTTTTCCAATTCGACGTTCAGGCCAAGGCTCTTCAGTTCCTTGATCAGCACGTTGAAAGATTCAGGAATACCGGCCTCGAAGCTGTCCTGATCGCGCACGATCGCCTCGTAGACCTTGGTGCGGCCGGCCACGTCGTCCGACTTCACCGTCAGCATTTCCTGCAAGGTATAGGCGGCGCCGTAAGCCTCCAGCGCCCAGACCTCCATTTCGCCGAAGCGCTGGCCACCGAACTGCGCCTTGCCACCCAGCGGCTGCTGCGTGACCAGCGAGTATGGGCCAATCGAACGCGCGTGGATCTTGTCATCCACCAGGTGGTGCAGCTTCAGCATATAGATGTAGCCGACCGTCACCTTGCGCTCGAAGGGCTCGCCCGTGCGGCCATCCACGAGCCGCACCTGCCCGGACGAATCCAGCCCCGCCTTCTCGAGCATGCCCTCGATATCGGACATGCGCGCGCCATCGAACACCGGCGTCGCAATGGGGATGCCCTTCTTGATGTTCTCGCCGAGTTCGAAGAGCTGCTCCTCGCTCATCGGCGCGATATCGCGGTCGAAGATCTCGTCGCCATAGACATCGCGCAGCTTGGCGAGCAGTTCCTCGCGCACCGCCGACGAACGACGATAATCTTCCACCAGTTCGCCGACCTGCTTGCCCAGATTGGCGCAGGCCCAGCCCAGATGCGTCTCCAGGATCTGGCCCACATTCATGCGCGAGGGCACGCCCAGCGGGTTCAGCACCAGGTCCACGCTGGTGCCATCTTCGAGGAACGGCATGTCCTCGATCGGCACCACGCGCGAGACGACGCCCTTGTTGCCATGGCGGCCGGCCATCTTGTCGCCCGGCTGCAGCTTGCGCTTCACCGCGACGAACACCTTGACCATCTTCATGACGCCGGGCGACAGCTCATCGCCGCGCTGCAGCTTCTCGACCTTGCTCTCGAAGCGCTTCTGCAAGCGCTCGACCGCGCCGTCGAATTCGCGCTTCATGCTTTCGATCTCGGCCATCGCCGCGTCATCCTGCACGCCGATCTGGCGCCAGGTGGCGGGCGCGAACTGCTCCAGCACCTCATCGGTGATGACCGTGCCGGACTTAACCGGCTTGAACCCGCCCGTCGCCGGGCGGTTCAGCAGCCGCTCGCGCATGCGGCCGAAGAAATTGCGCTCCAGGATCGCCTTCTCGTCGTCGCGGTCCTTGGCCAGGCGGTCCTTGGCCAGGCGCTCGATCTCGCTGCGATCGATCGCCATTGCGCGCTCGTCCTTGTCCACGCCGCGGCGGTTGAAGACGCGCACATCGACGATGGTGCCGGCCACGCCGGGCGGCAGCTTCAGCGAGGTGTCGCGCACATCGGAAGCCTTCTCGCCGAAGATCGCGCGCAGCAGCTTCTCTTCCGGCGTCATCGGCGACTCGCCCTTCGGCGTCACCTTGCCCACCAGGATGTCGCCGGGCTGCACCTCGGCGCCGACATAGACAATGCCGGCCTCGTCCAGGTTGCGCAGCGCTTCTTCACCCACATTCGGAATATCGCGGGTGATTTCCTCCTGGCCCAGCTTGGTGTCGCGGGCCATGACCTCGAACTCCTCGATATGGATCGAGGTGAAGACGTCATCGCGCGCAATACGCTCACTGATCAGGATCGAATCTTCGAAGTTGTAGCCGTTCCAAGGCATGAAGGCGCAGAGCACATTGCGGCCAAGCGCCAGTTCGCCCAGTTCCGTGCTCGGACCATCGGCGATGATCTCGCCCGGCTCCACCCGGTCGCCCACGCGCACCAGCGGCCGCTGGTTGATGCAGGTGGACTGGTTGGAGCGCATGAACTTCCGCAGGCGGTAGATGTCCACGCCCTTGGTCGTGCCATCTTCGGCCGTCGCGCGCACCACGATGCGCGCGCCGTCGATCTGGTCCACCACGCCATCGCGCCGCGCGACAATCGCGGCGCCCGAATCCCGCGCCACCGCGGCTTCCATGCCGGTGCCCACCAGCGGCGCATCGGCACGCACGAGCGGCACCGCCTGGCGCTGCATGTTGGAGCCCATCAGCGCGCGGTTCGCGTCATCGTTCTCCAGGAACGGAATCAACGCCGCGGCCACCGAAACGAGCTGCTTCGGCGACACGTCGATCGCCGTCACCTGCTCCGGCGGCACCAGGCGGAAATCGCCACCTTGGCGCACGCTGACCAGTTCCGACAGGAACTCGCCCGTGGTCGCGTTCACGGAGGCATCGGCCTGCGCCACCACCAGCTTATCCTCCTCCATCGCAGACAGGTAGCGCGGCGCGCCGGTGATCTTGCCGTCCTTCACCAAGCGGTACGGCGTTTCGATGAAGCCGTACTTGTTCACTCGCGCGAAGGTGGCGAGCGAGTTGATCAGGCCGATATTCGGCCCTTCCGGCGTCTCAATCGGGCAGATGCGGCCGTAATGCGTCGGGTGCACGTCGCGCACTTCGAAGCCTGCGCGCTCGCGCGTCAGACCGCCCGGACCCAGCGCCGACAGACGCCGCTTATGCGTCACTTCCGACAGCGGGTTAGTCTGGTCCATGAACTGCGACAGCTGCGAGGAGCCGAAGAACTCCCGCACCGCCGCCGCCGCCGGCTTGGCGTTGATCAAATCATGCGGCATGACCGTGTCGATATCGACCGAGCCCATGCGCTCCTTGATGGCGCGCTCCATGCGCAGAAGACCCAGGCGATACTGGTTCTCCATCAGCTCGCCGACAGAGCGCACGCGACGGTTGCCCAAATTGTCGATGTCATCGACCTGGCCCTTGCCGTCCTTCAATTCCTGCAAAATCTTGACGGTGGCCACGATGTCCTGCTTGCGCAGCGTGCGGACGTAATCCGGCACATCGTCATGGCTGAAGCCCAGGCGCATGTTCATCTTCACGCGGCCGACCGTGGAAAGGTCATAGCGTTCCATGTCGAAGAACAGGCCCTTGAACAGGGCTTCCGCGGTCTCCGCCGTCGGCGGTTCGCCGGGGCGCATGACGCGGTAGATGTCCATCAGCGCTTCGTCGCGGTTGGTGTTCTTGTCCACCATCAGCGTGTTGCGGATCCAGGGGCCGACGGTCTGGTCGATGGCCAGCGTGGGCAGGCTGTCGATGCCCGCTTCCTCAATGGCAGCGAGCTTGCCCTCGGTCAGTTCCTCACCGGCTTCGGCCCAGATTTCGCCGGTTTCCCAGTTCACCAGGTCACGCGCCATGAAGCGGCCGAGCAGATCGGTGCGGCCGACCAGCACTTCGGTGGTGCCACCCTCGGCGATTTTGCGCGCGGCGCGCGGGGTCAGCTTGATGTCCTTCTCCGCCACCACGGCGCCAGTCTTGGCGTCGATCAGGGGCTCGAACAGCTTGGCGTTGCGGAAAGCCTCGGGGTCGAAGGCGCGCGCCCAGCCCTTGGGCGTGCGCGTAAATTCCACCTGGCCGTAGAAGGCCGTCAGGATTTCCTCGGCATCCATGCCGCGGATTTCGGATACATCAAGCTCGCGCCCTTCGCCGGCGGCACGCACGCGCTTGTCCTCGGTCGCCTCATTGTCGAGCGCGAGCAGCAGCGTCGTCGCGGGCAGCTTGCGCTTGCGGTCAATGCGGACGTAGCAGATGTCCTTGGCGTCGAATTCGAAATCGAGCCAGGAACCGCGATACGGGATCACGCGCGCAGCGAAGAGATACTTGCCGCTGCTATGCGTCTTGCCCTTGTCGTGGTCGAAGAACACGCCAGGCGAGCGGTGCATCTGCGACACGATGACACGCTCAGTGCCGTTCACGATAAAGGTGCCGTTGTCGGTCATGAGCGGCATGTCGCCCATGTAGACATCCTGCTCCTTGATATCGCGCACCGACCGCGAGCCGGTATCCTCGTCGATATCCCACACGATCAGACGCAGGCGCAGCTTCAGCGGTGCGGCGAAGGTCAGGCCGCGCTGGATGCATTCTTCCACGTCATACTTAGGCTCTTCCAGCTCATACTGGACGAATTCCAGCCGGCCGCGGCCGCCAAAATCGTCAATCGGGAAAACGGATTTAAAGACTTCCTGCAGGCCCGTATTGGTGCGCTTGTCCGGCACCACATCCATTTGCAGAAACTGGGCATAGGAGGAACGCTGCACGTCGATCAGGTTGGGCATCGGTGCGACCTCGGGCAGGCGCCCGAAGCTGCGGCGGATGCGCTTGCTGCCCTTGAACGGCTTGGCGATAGCGTTCATGCCTGATCAAATCCTCTTTGCACCGGCCAATGCCGGCTGTTCCACCAACCCTTCGCGGCGCGCGAAAGGCAAAACGCCGAGAAGGACGAGGATGGAAGCCATCCCCGCCCTTTCGGGTAGTCCGTAACTGCCCATGTGGCTGAGGCCCCATGAGTAAAAGCCGAGTTACTTGACCTCGACCTTGGCGCCGTTTTCTTCCAGCACCTTCTTGATCTTGTCAGCTTCGTCCTTCGACACGCTTTCCTTGACGGTCTTCGGCGCGCCTTCCACCAGGTCCTTCGCTTCCTTCAGGCCCAGGCCCGTGATGGTGCGAATTTCCTTGATGACGTTGATCTTCTTGTCGCCGGCATTGGCCAGGATGACAGTAAACTCAGTCTGCGCTTCGGCGACAGGCGCGGCGGCAGCCGGAGCGGCGGCGGCAACCGCCACCGGCGCGGCGGCGGAGACGCCCCACTTGTCTTCGAGCATCTTGGACAGCTCAGCGGCTTCCAGGACGGTCAGGCTGGACAGTTCGTCCACCAGCTTCGCGAGATCGGCCATGATGTGTATTCCTTCAATCTAAGTGCTTGACTTGGGTTTGGCAACCCAGGCAGGCCCACCCCGCCCGGGCGATTCGATACCGGCTTATGCGGCGTCCTTCTCGGCATAGGCCTTGAGCACGCGCGCCACCTGGCCACCGGGCGCCTGCAGGATCGACGCGATGCGCGAGGCAGGCGTCTGCAGCAGACCCAGGAACTGGGCGCGAAGTGCATCAAGCGAAGGCAGCTCGGCCAGGGCCTTCACGCCATCGGCGTTCAGCATCTGGGTACCAAGCGCCCCGCCCAGGATCACGAACTTGTCGTTCCCCTTGGCGAACTCCACGGCAGTCTTCGCCACGGCCACCGGATCCGTCGACCACGCAAGCGCGGTCGGACCCTTCAGCAGCGGCGAGATGCCCTGGAACCGGGTGCCGTCGAGGGCGAGCATGGCCAGGCGGTTCTTCGCGACCTTGTACGTCGCACCCGACGCCTTCATCTTCCGCCGCAGATCATCCACCGCCGCCACGGTCAGGCCCGCATTGCGGCCCACCAGCACGAAGGATGTCTCGGCGAAGACGGTGGCGAGGGAGGCGACGAATTCGCGCTTTTCCGTCCTATCCACGTGTCGTCTCCAACTGGGTCAGGCTCTCACCCAACCGTTACACACGCGAACCGATCACATGATCGGTCCCAGGTTCGCCTGTCATCGATATAAAAGCCGGAACCCAAGCAAGCCGGGGGCGAACCCCCGCAGCATGTCTGCGCCCCACCTCACGCCTGCGGCCTTTCGACCATCAAGGGGCAAGCCCCACATGCGATCTTCGACAGGTTCGGGGGTTTCCCCCCTGCTCGCGCCGGCGAACCGGCGCGCATTTCGTGGGCGCGCCAGCCTTAGGCCAGCGTGCCCAGATCAACCTTCACGCCAGCGCCCATCGTGCTGCTCACGGCCACCTTCTTCACATAGGTGCCCTTGGCGCCGGTGGGGCGGGCCTTCTGGATCGCGTCGATGAAGCTCTTGGCGTTTTCCAACAGCTTGGCTTCATCAAACGAGGCCTTGCCGATGCCGGCATGGATGATGCCCGCCTTCTCGGCGCGGAATTCCACCTGGCCGGCCTTCGCGGCCGTCACGGCCCCCTTCACATCCATCGTGACGGTGCCCAGGCGCGGGTTCGGCATCAGGTTGCGCGGCCCCAGGATCTTACCCAGGCGGCCCACCAGCGCCATCATGTCCGGCGTTGCTATGCAACGGTCGAACTCGATCTTGCCTTCCTGCACCAGCGCGGCCAGGTCATCGGCGCCCACAACATCGGCACCCGCGGCCTTGGCTTCCTCGGCCTTCGGGCCGCGCGCGAACACACCCACCCGCACCGACTTGCCCGTGCCATTCGGCAGGCCCACCACGCCGCGCACCATCTGGTCCGCATGGCGGGGGTCAACGCCCAGGTTCAGCGAGATCTCGATGGTCTCGTCGAACTTGGCGCGGGCATTTTTCTTCACCAGCGCCACCGCATCGGTCAGCGCATAGAGCTTGTTCGCGTCAACAGCGGCCGCAGCCGCCTTCATGCGCTTGGTTTGCTTCGCCATCCCTCAGCCCTCCACCACGGAAAGGCCCATCGAACGGGCGGAACCGGCGAGCATGCGCACCGCGCTCTCGATATCCGTGCAGTTCATGTCCTTCATCTTGATCTTGGCGATTTCCGCCAGCTGCGACTTGGTGACGCGGCCCACATTCGGCCCCTTGCCGGTCGTCGTATGGCCCTTGTCGACCTTGGCGGCCTTCAGCAGGAAATGCGTGTTCGGCGGCGTCTTCGTCACAAAGGAGAAGGTGCGGTCCGAGAACGCGGTGATCACGACCGGCGTCGGCGTGCCCGGCTCGATCTGCTGCGTCGCCGCGTTGAATTCCTTGACGAACTGCATGATGTTCAAGCCGCGCTGACCCAGCGCCGGGCCGACCGGCGGCGAAGGATTCGCCTTGCCCGCAGGAATCTGCAGCTTGATATAGCCGATGATCTTCTTGGCCATGTGCCAAATATCCTCTGACAAACACAGAGGCCCGCGGTACAAGCGGCTATGCCCCGGCGTTACCGCCGTGCAGAGCCTCCCGCGTTCCCCAAAGGGTGCGCATTTCGGCGCGCGGCGGCATCTAGGACGCTTTCGCTCCGAAGTCCAGCCCCCCGCGCCGGCGATGCCGCGTTAAGACTTCCTTCAAGTGTTTCGCGGAGAACTAGCCGCCCCCCCCCGGAGCTTGCCGCCGTTGCGTCCTACCCTGTCCGCCGCCGTCTGGGCCCGCATGCCGGCCTTGCCACTCCATGCGGTACTTCTGGCCCTGTGCCTCGTCCCGGCGCTGGCCACGGCCTTGCTGGCCGGCTCGCTCGGCGCGACGATGCTGCATCGCGCAGCCGAGCGCCAGGCGCTCGAGAGCAAACACCGCGCGGAACAGGAGCTGGGCGCGCAGTTGCTGGGCCTCGCCCGCCAATTCTCCACGCATTCCAGACTGATTGCCGAGCGCGTGACGATCATCACTGCCCTGCGGGACGGCAACAGCTTGCGGGCCGAAGCCGCGGTGCAAAGGGCCGTGCGCAGCCTGGTATCCATCAATCTGGTTGGGCACACACTCGAGCTGATCGATAACGGCGGCGTGGTGCTGGCCAGTTCGACCGGCCAGTCGGGCCACAGATCGGTGCTGGCGCCGCCGCACCCGGACGACGCCAGGGGTTTCATCAGTCTGCTCGATGGCCAGCCAATGCTGGTCGTCGCCGGCCCCGTCGCCGATGGCCAGGACCGCCTGGGCTGGCTCAGCATCGCCATCGCCTTTGACATGCTGCCGCTCAACTCGATGATCGGCACCGCTTCGGGCGTTGCGTTGCGGCAGGGCAGCCGCGTCATCGCCAGCAATTTTCCGATCAGCGAGCTCGAATTGCAGCGCAGCCTCGACATCGCCGATGGCGCCCGCCGCAGTGTGCTGCCGTTGGCCGGCACGGAGCATCGCTTCTCACGGGTACAGCTGGCCTGGGGCGGAGCCGGCCTGGAAGCGATCCTGTTCTGGCCGACGCAGGAACTGCGCCGCGCTGGCAACATCGGGGTCGGCATGATCTTTCTCTCGCTGCTGCTGGTCATGATTGTCATGTTGCCGATGGTGGCCTGGATCGGAACGCGGCTGGCGCAGCGGTTGCGGGCCCTGTCGGGCTCTCTGCTGGAATTGAGCGAGGGCCGCCGCCCTGTCATCGCCGCCGGCAGCTCGCCGCTGATCGAGGAGCTGCGCCAGCTCCAGCACGCTGGCATCGCCTTCGAGGCCAGCCTGGAAGAGCGCGAGCAATTGATCGAGAAGCTGCGCTGGATGGCCAATTTCGACAGTCTGACGAAATTGCCCAACCGCAGCTTGTTCCAGGATCGGCTAGCGCAGGCGCTGACCCAGACGCGCCGCACCGGCCAGCCGACAGCGCTGTTCTGCCTCGATCTCGACGGCTTCAAGGAGGTGAATGACACGCTCGGCCACGTCGCGGGGGACCAGGTGCTGCGCCAGGTCGCGCAGCGCCTGCGGCTCTGCCTGCGAGAGGTGGACACGGTGGCGCGGCTCGGTGGCGATGAATTCGCGATCATCCTCAGCGGCACAGGCCGCCCTGAGGATTGCGAGACCACCGCCCGGCGCATCATAGCGGCGATCAATCAGCCGGTGCTGATCGGTGAGAACATGGCCGATGTCGGTGTCTCGATCGGCATCGCCATCGCCGATGGCTCGACCGACAGCGCTGAGGAGCTGCTCAAGGATGCCGATCTGGCGCTCTATGGTGCCAAGGCTGCCGGGCGCGGCGGCTGGTTCTTCTTCTCGGACGAGATGAACACCAAGGCCCGCACCCGCCGGCAGTCGGAATCCGGCCTGCGTGAGGCGCTGAACGAGGGCGGGCTGCATCTGCTCTACCAGCCGCAGGTGTCGCTGCATGACAGCAAGATCGTCGGTGCCGAAGCCCTGCTGCGCTGGACAGATCGCGACGGCGTCACCCATGCGCCGATGGATTTCATCCCCCTGGCAGAAGACACCGGTCTGATCGTGCCGATCGGCGCCTTCGTGCTGCGCGAGGCATGCGCCTTCGCCGCCAGCCGGCCCGATCTGCGGATCGCGGTGAATGTCTCTCCGGTGCAGCTGCGCCATCCGGGTTTCGTCGGCGAAGTGCGCGCCGCACTCGCGGCGAGCCGCCTTGCGCCGGAACTGCTGGAACTGGAAATGACCGAGACTGCCGCCTTCGACACCACCTCCTCGAGTCGCGCCGCGCTGGACGCGCTGCGCAGCATCGGCGTGCGCATCGCGCTGGATGATTTTGGCACTGGCTATTCCAGCCTGACCCATCTGCGCGAACTCGCCGTGGGCCGCATCAAGATCGACCGCAGCTTCGTGCGGGACATGGCGCAGGACAGGCAGGCGCGTGCCCTGGTGCGGGCCATCGTGGGCATGGCCAAGGCGGTGGGTGTGGAATTGGTGGGAGAGGGCGTTGAAACCCTAGACCAGGCACGCGCCCTGCTGGACGAAGGTTGCTGCGAAGCGCAGGGTTATATGTTCGGCAAGCCAGTCACAGCCGACCTCTTCGATCGGATGCGAATCGCAGCGTCATGATTGCCGCCGCGTTCAGTCGACGCGTTCAGTCGTCGCGGTGGACGCGCTCCATGCGCTCATGGCGCTCCTGCGCCTCAATCGAGAGCGTCGCGATGGGGCGGGCTTCGAGGCGCTTGAGGCCGATCGGCTCTCCGGTCTCCTCGCAATAGCCATACGTGCCGTTCTCGATCCGCTCCAGCGCTTGGTCGATCTTGGAGATCAGCTTGCGGGCGCGGTCACGGGTACGAAGCTCGAGCGCTCGATCAGTCTCGACACTTGCGCGGTCCGTCAAATCGGCCTCGGTGATGCCACCTTCGGAGAGGCTGCTGAGTGTCGCGCCCGCCTCGCGCAGCAGGTCGTGTCGCCAGCGGAGAAGCTTCTGCCGGAAATACTCCAGCTGGGTAGAAGCCATGAAGTCTTCGGTCTCTGTCGGACGATAATCCGGCGGGAGAGTGACGAGCATTGTTGGACTTCTGCCTCCACCGACGACCGAGCACGGCACTTGGTCATCTTCCGGTTGAATCACCATAGTCAAATGCCCCGGTACCGCCAAGAGGGCTTCTGGGGAAATCCCTGATTTCTCGTAGTTTTCACAGAATTCATGATGCGCTTTCGCATCATTCCGGCAAGGATCAACCCCGCCGACGCTCGCTCTCAATCCGCGCCCGCAGCGCGATGGCCTGCAGCGCCTCGGCCAGCGCGGGATCATCGCCATCCTCGCCTTCCAACAGATCAGGCAGCCGGGCCAGTTCCGCCGGATCGACCCGGCCGCCCAGAAGGCCGCGCTGCATCGCCGAAAGCCCGGCCAGCAACGCGTTGGCGCGACGGCGGGCGGCGACATCGCGCGCGCTCGGCCCCGCTGCCATCAGCGGCGCCGCGGCTGCCACGCGTTGCACCCCGGCCATTGGTGCCGGCGCTGCCGCGGGCGCCAGCGCAAAACTCGTCGTGACCGGCATGCGCGCCCGCGGGGCGGTGACCTGCATGGCCCGTTCGACACTGATCACCAAGGCAACCTCCTGTTCCCAAGCTTGCCGCCTGGCGGGCACCCATGCCCATTCGCGGCAAGTCCTGCCGGGTGAAGAGTGCCTGGGGGCTGGCACGACGCTTGCCAAGCTGGACCAGAACGCCCTCACACCGGAGCCGGCATGCTGCCCGCAAACCCTTGCCGAATTCCGAAGATGCTGGTCGCAGCGGCGATTTGGCTGCTGGCTGTGCTGCCGGCTGCGGCACAGCCTGTGCGCATCAAGGACATCGCCGATTTCGAGGGCATCCGCGAAAACCAGTTGGTGGGCTATGGCCTGGTCGTGGGCCTGCCCGGCACCGGTGACCGCCTGCGCACCGCCGTCTTCACCCGCCAGACGCTGATCGGCATGCTGGAGCGCCTGGGCGTGAACACGCGCGATCAGGAACAGCGGCTGGATACGCGCAATGTCGCCGCCGTCATGGTCACAGCCAATCTGCCGCCCTTCGCGCAGCCTGGCAGCCGCATCGATGTGTCGGTCTCAGCACTTGGCGATGCCACCAACCTGACCGGCGGCACGCTGCTGGTGACACCGCTGCTGGCCGCGGATGGTGAGGTCTATGCGGTGGCGCAGGGCTCGGTGGCCACCGGCGCCATCGCCGCGCGCGGCGCGGGTGCCAGCATCCAGCGCGGCGTGCCGACCTCGGCGCGCATTTCCTCGGGCGCCATCGTGGAACGCGCTGTGCCCTTCCGCCTGGGCGCACGCGACGAATTGCGCATTGCGCTCCGCAACCCCGACTTGACCACCGCGCGCCGCGTGGCCGCCGTCATCAACCAGGGCGCGGGCGGTGCGGGCAGCGCGCGCGCGACCGACCCACGCACCGTGGTCCTGTCGCTGCGCGGCCGCGACCCGGTCACGCTGCTGGCCGATATCGAACAGCTGCGCGTGACGCCCGACCAGCCCGCGCGCGTCATCATCGAGGAAGCCTCCGGCACCATCGTGATGGGCGCCAATGTTCGGGTGTCCACCGTGGCCATCGCGCAAGGCAACCTGACCATCCGCATCACCGAAACGCCGCAGGTCAGCCAGCCGGGGCCGCTGTCGAATGGTGAGACGGTGGTGGTGCCGCGTACCCAGATCGAAATCGATGACCAGCGCGAACGCCGCCTGGGCGTGCTGACGCAGAGCGTCACCCTGGCCGAGTTGGTGCGCGGGCTGAACAGCCTGGGCGTCGGCCCGCGCGACCTGATCACCATTCTCCAATCCATCAAGGCGGCCGGCGCATTGCAGGCCGATCTGGAGGTCCGCTGATGCAGATCAACACCGCCCAAGCCACACCGCGCCAGCGCGAAGTCGCGCAGCGCTTCGAGGCCAATATCCTCTCGCAGATGCTGGCGCCGATGTTCAGCACGCTCAGCACCCGCGGCACCTTCGGCGGCGGCGCGGCCGAGGAGCAATGGCGCCCCATGCTGACCGAAGCCTATGCCACGCGAATGGCCGCGTCCGGCGGCATCGGCCTGGCCCCTTCCATCCTGGCGCACATGCTGCGCCAGCAGACCACCACCCCAGAGGAGACCCGCCCATGATGGACGCCGTGATCACCGCAGGCACCCGCCTGGCCGATGCGCTGGAAGCCGAGAACCAGGCGCTGGCGGCTTTGGATCTCTCCCGCGCCGCATCGCTGGCCACTGCCAAGATGCAGGCCTCCGACGCCTTCGCCCAGGCATTCGCGGCCGCGACCAAGACCGGCGCGCGAGCCGAAGCCGCGCAGCGCGACGCGACCGTGCGCCTGCATGACCGCCTCTCCACTCTGTCCTCGGAAAACCGGCGGCTGCTGGAGCATGCGATAGCGCTGCAGTCGCGCGTGATCGAAACCATTGCCGGGGCCGCCCTGCCGCGGGCGAATGTGCCGGGCTATGGCGCGCAGGGCCGCGCGCGCGCGCCGCGGCAGACGCCGGCGATGGCGGTCTCCGCGCGGGTCTAGGGCTAGGCGGGGGCGCAATCGCCTCCAAGCCTACAGCATGATCCGGAAACACCGGATCATGTTGCAGCCGCTATGCGAGGTAATCCACCGCTTCGGTGGTTCCACCTTCGCGGATCACGCTCTAAATCCGCTGGTGCAACGCGCAGATCAGCGTGAACAGCCGCCGCGCCGTCTCGTGATCCAGCCCGACACGGCCTTCGAGACGCATGATCAGCAGCTCCGCGCCTTCATTGTGCAGGCCACGCCGGCCCATATCAATCGCCTGCACCCGCGCCTCACCCCAGCCTTCCGAGACCGCGTGCTCGTGGCTGTCCACCACCATGCGGTAATCCTTGATCAGTCGACGGAACGGGCCCAGCGCCAGGATGATCGCGCGCAGCGGCGTGTCGCCCGCGTCGCGGATATCGAAGATCAGCCGGCCCTCGCGCAGCGAGAGTTCCAGGCTGAAGGGGCCAGGCCCCAGATCTTCGGGGTCGAAGCGGTTGCTGCCTAGCAGGTCCTGGATGGCGGCCCGCTTGTCGGCCTCCGCATAGGCGCTCGGCAGCGGCGGAATCCCTGGCAGGCTGATACGGATCAGTTGGCGGTCGGTCACGGTTCAGCCTGGCGGGGTGGGGTAGAGATTGGGCGCATGCTCATTGCCGGTGATGCCCAGCCGGCAGAACAGCCCGACCAGCGCGCCCTTCACCGGCCGCAGCATCAGCGTGCAGACAATGGCGAACAAGGGCAGCCATACCGCCATGTGCAGCCACATCGGCGGCTGATAGACCCGCTCGATCCAGAAGACGGGCGGCAGCAGCACATGGCCGGTGATCAGGATCACGGCATAGGGGGCGGCGTCATCCGGGCGCAGACGGCCCAATTCGGTGCCGCAATGCGAACAGGCCGGCACCAGCTTCAGGAAGCCACGAAAGACGCGCCCCTCACCGCAGACCGGGCAGCGATTCATCAGGCCGCGCTTCAGCGCCACGCCCAGTGTGGGGCGCGTATAGCCGGGGGTGCAGCTTTCCTCGTTCGACGACACGGGCGGTCCCAAAATTGTGCAGCGCAGCATTGGTGCGCCGGTTACGGATACAAGTCCAGCAAAACCCGCTTGCAGGCAAGCGCCGCGCGCGCCAGTTTGCGCGGATGGAACGCATCCTGATCATCAACCCCAATTCCTCCATCTCCTGCA
>JAPLOK010000359.1 GCA_026400775.1 Alphaproteobacteria bacterium
CGCGCCACCGCATCGGCGAATTCCTTCTTGCCGACCTTCAGGATCTTGTCGTTGGCCTTGGGGATCACGCGCTCATAATCGGGGAAGGTGCCGTCGATCAGCTTCGAGGTCAGCTTCACCGGCCCGATGGTGAACTGGATTTTCGTGTCCGACACACGCAGCTCGATCTCATCCTGCGTTTCCTCCGCGAGCTTGCGCAGCTCGTTGACGGTCTTGCGTGGAATGATCACGCCGGTCATGCCCTTGGCGCCGGCCGGTGCAGGTTCCTCCACGCGCGCAAGCCGGTGCCCGTCGGTCGCGGCCGCGCGCAGCACATCCGCGCCATCGGATTCCGCGACATGCAGGTAGATGCCGTTCAGGTAGTAACGCGTCTCCTCCGTGCTGATCGCGAATTTGGTGCGGTCGATCAGCCCGCGCAGCGCGGCCGCGCCCAGCGAGAAATGGATCGGCAGCTTGCCCTCTGTCATGGAGGGGAAATCCTCCACCGGCAGCGCCAGCATATTGGTCACGAAGCGGCCCGCGCGCAGCACCAGCGGCGCATCGCCGCCCGGATGGTCGAGCTCGATCTTGGCACTCTCCGGCAGCTTGCGGACAATGTCATACAGCGTCGCGGCCGGCGCGGTGGTGCGGCCGGGCCGTGTCACGGTCACACCCGCCACCTCCTCGACCACCGCGATCTCCATATCGGTCGCGGTCAGCGACAGCGTGCCATCCTTCGCATCCAGCAGCACATTGGCCAGGATGGGGATGGTGTTGCGCCGTTCCACCACGGACTGCACATGCGCGAGCGCCTTCAGGATGATGGCGCGTTCGACAGTGATTTTCATGGCCGGCCCCCTTTCTCTGCCCCGGTTGGCCGAATCGGCCCCAAGCCCCAGGTCGTTTTGACTAACAGCCCCACGCGGCCCCCGGAAGCCCGGCTTTTCAACAGAATCGGGCGAATTCGTGGGCCAGCGCGACATAGATGTCCCGCTTGAACGCCACCGCCAGCGTGCGCAACTCGCGCAGTTCCGCCCAGCGCCAGGCATCGAATTCCGGATGCGGGTCCAGGTCCAGCCGGATCTCGGAATCAGCGCCCAGGAAGCGCAGCGCGAACCATTTCTGCGTCTGCCCGCGCCATTTGCCGCCCAACGCCCGGCCGATCAGTTCCGGCGGCAGGTCGTAATGCAGCCAGCCCGGATACTCGCCGATGATCTCGGCATTGGCGGTGCCGATCTCCTCCTCCAGCTCGCGCAGCACCGCCGCCCGCGGGTCCTCATCGCCATCCATGCCGCCTTGCGGCAATTGCCAGCCACCGGGCGCGCCCTCGGCATTGGGCATGTCGGCGCGGCGGGCCACCAGCACCAGGCCTGCCGCATTGAACAACACAGCACCCACATTCGGGCGATAAGGCAGGCTCATGGCGTTCCCTCGGGCCGGCGGATGATGGAGGAGACAGGCACCAGCACGATGCCCCGCGCCTCGAGGCTTTCGGCCCAGCCGAGCAGGCGCTCAATGACCACGGGCGTGATCTCGCCGGCGAGGCCGAGCGCGGTACCACGGGCGCGCGCCAGGCCCTCCAGCTGGCGCAGGCTGGCATCGATATCGGCGCGGTTGCCCGGCTCATCGACCAGCAGATCGACCGCCCTGCCCCAGGCGCGCTCAGGCCCGCGCGCGCCGGGCCGTGCCTCCACATAGAGCAGCCCACGCCGGCGCAGATCATCCTGCATGGCGAGATAGGGCGCGCTGAGGGCGGCGAAACGCTCACCGCGCTGCGCCCCCAGTGCGCCGATCGCACCCACATAGCCATGGAAGCGGCTGAGCACCCAATGCAGCCGGTCCTCGTTCTGCGCGGGTGTCAGGCTGCTCAGCAGCGCCTGCGGGCCGGGGTCGTTCATCGGGAAGCCGGCAGGTTCCAGCGGCAGCGCCATCAGGAATTCCATGCCGCGGCTGCGCGCACGATCAATGATGGCTGCCGGGCGCGGCGCATAGGGATTGATGGCCAGCGTCACCCCGGGCGGCAACCGCGCGATGGCCTGTTCGGTCAGCACCATGTTCAGGCCGATGCCGCCTACCACCAGGGCCACGCGCGGCCGCGTTTCGCGCAGTTCGACCGGGCGCGCATAGACGCGCATGGCGGTCCGTCCATCGGCGGCGACGCGCGGCAGCGGGCCATGCGGGCCGGATTCCAGCAACGCCGGATCGGCCGCCGCGATGACGATGTCGCGCACCTCCGGCGCCGGCGGCTGCGGCGTCGCGGGCAGCGTGGTGGGCGGCGTGGGTGGCGGCGGTGCCAGCGCGGGTAGCGCGGGCGCAGGCGCCGGCACTTCCGCCTGGATGGGTGCGGTTTCGGGTTCCTGCGGTGGCGCCCCCAGGATGGCCAGGGTAGCGGCCAGCCCGATTACCGTGCCGCCCACCACCGTCCAGAACCAACCCAGCAGCCGCCACCCGCGCGAAGGGGCGCCGGTGGTCATGATCGGTTCAGCGTTGCGCGCGCCTCAGCGGCGTGCCCGGTGGCAGGGCGCGCATCAGCATGAGGGCCTGTTGTAGTTGGAAATCGGTCTCGGGGCGCGTGGCGTCGAGTGCCGGGAAGCCTTCGGGCGGCATGCGCTGCACGCGTTCGGCCAGGCCCGCGGGCAGGTTCAGCGGCGGCGGTTGCACCTGGGTTGCCTGCGGGGCGGCCGCGGTATCGCCGCGCAGGGTCCGGCGCAGATCAGCCTCACGCTCGCGCGGGCGTTCCTGCGGGGTTTCCCGGGTGGCCCGCACTTCGAGATCGGGCGAAATGCCCTGGTTCTGGATCGAGCGGCCCGAGGGCGTGTAGTAGCGCGCCGTGGTCAGCCGGATCGCGCCATTGGGGCCGAGCGGCATCACGGTCTGTACCGAACCCTTGCCGAAGCTGCGCGTACCCATGACGATGGCGCGGCGGTGATCCTGCAACGCGCCGGCCACGATTTCCGATGCGCTGGCGCTGCCCGAATTGATCAGCACGATGATCGGCAACCCCTGGGCGATGTCGCCACCACGCGCATTCCAGCGCTGCGCATCCTCCTGGCGGCGGGCGCGGGTGGAGACGATCTCGCCCTGTTCCAGGAAGTTGTCGGTCACTTGCACGGCCTGGTCGAGCAGGCCGCCAGGATTGTTGCGCAAATCCAGGATCAGCCCACGCATATTCGTGCCCGCCTGCTGGCGCAACGTGGTCACCGCGCGGCGCAGCGCCGTCTCGGTCTGTTCGTTGAAGGCGGATAGGCGGATATAGCCGACGTCATTGCCCTCCATCCGGAAGCGCGCCACCTGCGGGCGGATGACGTCACGGGTGATGGAGATTTCCAGTGGCCGCTGCTCGCCCTCACGCCGCACGGTCAGGCGAATGGCGGTGCCGCGTTCGCCGCGCATCTGCTCCACCGCTTCCTGCAAGGTCAGGCCCTGTGTGCTGGTGCCGTTCAGATGGGTGATCAGGTCGCCCGGGCGGATGCCCGCGCGCGCCGCCGGCGTCTCGTCGATTGGCGAGATCACCTTGATGTAGCCATTCTCCTGCGTGACCTCGATGCCGAGGCCGCCGAATTCGCCGCGGGTCTGCACCTGCATATCGCGGAAGTTGCGCGGGTTCAGATAGGCGCTGTGCGGGTCGAGGCCGGTCAGCATGCCATTGATCGCGTTCTCGATCAGGTCACGGTCCTGGACGGGTTCGACATATTCGGCGCGCACACGTTCGAACACATCGCCGAACAGGTTCAGCAGGCGGAAGGTTTCCGCGCGGCCGCCCTCCTGCGCCCAGGCGGCGACGAGCGGGCCGATCACGATGCCGACGGCAAAGGCGCCCGTAACCAGGGCGGTGGTGCCGATCTTGGCCTTGATGGGCATTCGGGAATCCTCAGATCACCAGGCAACATGTGGCGGATAAGGCCACCCACGCAAGCCTATTGAGGCAAAGCGGTTGAAGAAGCCTGTAGAGAATTGTCACGCCGGTCGCATGCGGCGCAGGGGTTGGGCATGCCCTGCCAGGATTTCCGCCATTCCCGCATCATAATGGGCCAAACGCTCGGGCCCGGCCGGATGCGTGTCCAGCCAGGAGGACGAACTCCGCCCCGAAAGCCGCGCCAGAGTGACCATGAAACCCCGCGCGGTGGCCAGATCATAGCCCGCGCGGTGCAGCGCCATCGCCGAAAGGTGATCGGCCTCGCGCTCCTGATCGCGCGAAAATGCCAGGCGGCCAAGGCTCTGGCCGATCGCCTGGCTGTCGCGCGCCACCCGCTCATTGCCACGGCCGCTAAACGCCACACCGCTGGCGGCCGCGGCCACCAGCGCACCAGCGGCGATCACCGCGCCGACTGCGCCGCCAATCTCCGTGTTGGAGCGTGTGCGCGCGATGTGGTTGGCGGCGTGATGTGCCATCTCATGGCCCACCACCAGCGCCACCTCATCATCACTGCGCGCCATTTCGACAATGCCTGCATTGATGGTGATGCTGCCCCGCCCCGATGCGCTGGCGTTGACCTCGCGAGAGCGGGAAATGCGCAGGATCCACTCGCAAGGCCCCTGCCCGATCTCCTGGCACATGGCATGCGCCGGGCCATGCAGGCGCGCATGGACGCGCCGGACCACCGCGCCCACTTCGGCATCCGAGAGGCTGCGGCGCTGGGGATTGTCGCGGGCGGCGATCTCGTCGCGCGCGCTGGAAATCTGGGCGCTGCCGGCGGCAGGCAAGTCATGGATGGTGCCAGCGCAGCCGCACAGCAAAGCCGCGCCACCCAGCACGAAAGCACGCCTGGAACCCGACATGGTTGCGTTCCCAGAATGATGCGCTGGCCAATAGCGCAATCATTCCGCGTGATGCAACTCTTCCGGGTGTGCCTTCAGCCGACTTCCACCACCGGCTCCATGGCCAGCGCCAGGGCCAGGGCCTCCAGCCGCCGCAGCACGGCTTCGCCGGCGAAGACGCCGGTATCCTCCTCCAGGCGCAGCACCAGGCGTCGGCCATCGGGGCGCAGGCTGGTGCCGCCCAGCAAGCCCGGCACGCCACCCGACAGCGTGAAGGCCAGGCGCAGCGCCGCACCCAGCGTTTCCGCCCGGCGCACCGCCGCCGCATTCAGCAGCGCGCGCGCCTGCGCCAGGAAGGGCGCGGTCGGCTCGGCCTCGTAGCGCAGCGCGAGTGTGAGCGCGAGGAAGGCGCGCATGTGA
>JAPLOK010000132.1 GCA_026400775.1 Alphaproteobacteria bacterium
TATCGCGCTGGGCTGCTTCGCGCGGCGCTGGTTCGGCGCGGAAGTCCAGGTGCCGGGCATGCCCCATTTCACGGCACTCGCCGCATGGTACGCACGGCTTGGTGAGCGGCCGGGCTTCGCGAAATTCGTGGCGCCGAAGCTGTTCTGACGGCAGCATGCGGACATGCATTACCTTGCGACACTGCCCGCATTCCTTACATGGTTTCCGATCGCGGCGGGCATGCTGCTGGCCTTTGGCTGGGCCTATCACCGCATCACGCCCTGGCATGAGCTGAAGCTGATCCGCGAGGGCAATCTGGCCGCCGCCTGCGGCTATTGCGGAGCGCTGCTGGGCTATGCGCTGGTGCTGGCCAGCGTGATGGCGAGCGCCACGAGCCGCGCGGATTTGTTGGTCTGGGCCGTCATCGGTTTCGCGGTGCAATTGGGCGCGCTCGGCGCCGCGCGACTGGTGCTGGGGCCCGGCCTGCGCGGGCGGATCGAGGCGGGGGAGCTGGCATCGGGCCTGCTGATCGGCGTCATCGCGCTCGCGGCGGGCATCATCAACGCCGCCACCATGCTGCATTGAAGGGGGCCGCATGCGCCGTTCCGCCAGTGTGCAACTGACCATCCTCTCGGCGGCGTCGCTGGCGCTGGTGGCGTGCAGCAAGGCCCCGCCGGAAGGTGAGACCGTGTTCAGCACCAGCGAGGCCTGCATGCAGGCCTTCGGCAGCAATGGCCAACTCGCCTGCACAACCGCCTTCGACGAGGCGCGCACCGCGCATCTGGCCACCGCACCCCGCTTCCCCGACGCCGCCCGCTGCGAGGCCGAGACCGGCGGCCGTTGCGAGGAAGTGGGCAGGCCCGGCCTCGTCTACTACGCCGTTCCGGTGATGGCCGGCGTGCTGCTGGGCCGCGCCTTGGCCGATGGCTCTCGCCCGGTGCTGCCGGTCTATGGCGCGCGCGCGCCCACCTGCCCGCCGGGTGCCCAGCCCGCATCCACGGGCCAAGCCACGCCCGGCGCCCCGCCTTTTGCCGAATGCCCGCCGCCCGGGCGCAGCGGCAGCAGCAGCACCGGCAGCAGCGCGCGCACGCATTACTGGTTCGGCGGCCAACATATGGGCAGCAGCGATGCCGCGGGGCCGGCGCGCGCGCTCTCGCCCTCGGCCACCGGCACCAGCGCGTTGACCGGCCCTGCCTCGCCCAGCGTCGCGCGCGGCGGGCTGGGCGCGGCGGGGCGCGGCTTTGCCTCTGTCTCCTCCTGATGGAACGGCACGAAACCGCCCCGCGCGCGGATTGGCAGGCCCGCATCGAACGGGTGGGCCTGGCCTATCATTCGGATGGCGCGCCGCCTTCGACCGGCGGCGGGCTGTGGTGGCACGAAGGCGCCTTCTGGGAATTCACCGAGGCCGAGATCGACACGCTGGACGATGCCACGGCCGAACTCCATGCCCGCTGCCTAGACGCCGTGGACCATGTGGTGAACCGCGCGCCCGATGTGCTGCGCGACCGTTTCGCGCTGCCCGAGTGGTTCGCCACCTGCGTGCAGGCAAGTTGGCGCCGTGGCGACCCCGCGCTGATGGGCCGCATGGACCTCTCCTTCGACCCCGATCAGGGCCGGGTTTCACTGCTCGAATACAACGCCGATACGCCGACACTCGCGATCGAGACGGCGGTGGCGCAATGGTTCTGGTTGCAGGATGTCGCCCCCAAGGCTGACCAGTTCAATTCCCTGCACGAGAAGCTGCTCGCGCGTTTCGGCTGGCTAAAATCCATGATGGGCGACGCCGCGATGCATTTCGCAGCCTATGCCGACCAGCCCGAGGAATGGCTGCATTCCACCTATTTCCGCGATCTGGCCGAACAGGCGGGGCTGCCCACGCGGCAGCTGGACCTTGCGGCCATCGGCTGGGATGGCGCGCGCTTTGTGGACGAGGAGGGCGGCCATATCCGCTTCCTGCACAAGCTCTACCCCTGGGAATGGGCGCGCGATGACGGCTTCGGGCGCGCCTTGGCCGGCGATATCGCGGGTGTGCTGGAACCGCCCTGGAAGGCGCTGCTGTCTGACAAGGCGATACTGCCGACGCTGCATGAGCTCTTCCCCGAACACCCGCATATCCTGCCCGCCCGCATGGGCCGCGCCGATGGCGCGCCTGACCGCGTGGAAAAGCCTTGCCTCGGCCGGGAGGGGGCGAATATCCGCCTGCTGTCCGGTGGCCAACTGCTTGAGGAGACGCCCGGCGATTACGGCGCCGCCGGCGCCCGCTTCATCAGCCAGGCGCTGGCGCCGCTGCCCGCGCGCGATGGCTGGAATGCGGTGATCGGTTCCTGGGTGGTGGGCGGCGAGACCGCTGGCATCATCCTGCGCGAAGGGCGCGAGCGCATCATGCGCGATACCTCACGCGTGGTGCCGCATCTGTTCAGGTAAGCACCGCAGCGCAGGCCTCGGCCATCAGCGCGACGCGCGCGCAATCCAGGTTCGCCAGCCGGTCCGCACGGTCATGGAAATGCGGGTTGGTGCCGATCATCGACAGGAATGGCAGGCCGGCATGTGCCAGCTCATGCGCCTCACCATTCACCGGGCCGGGCGGGTTGGCGGTGATGGCCTCCGCCGGATAGCCCGCGGCGGCGAGCGCTGCCGCCAGCTTTTCCGCCAGCGCCGGATCATTGCTGCGCACAGCAAGCCGCGGATCGCCCGCGCAACCCAGATTGGCCCCCAGATGCAGCGTGAGTTTCACCTTGGGCAGGCCGCGCGCCATGGCCTGCTTCAGCCCCAGATGGCCCAGTTCATGCCCGCCAGTGGCCAGGAAATGGCCGGCCGCGCGCCTGCGCAGCAGGTCGAGCCAGATGCCGATGCCGCCGCCACGCTCGGCCGTGCAGGTGAACCAGGAGGTGCGCGGCGTCAGCACCAGCACATCCGGCGCATCGGGGATGCTGGCCTCGACATTGGCGCTCTCGGCAGCCTCGCGCGTGTAGTCGGACAGCAGCCGGGCATGGCGCGCGGATTCCAGCCGGGGTGCGGCGTCACCTGCCACCTGCACCACCGGCGGGCCGAAACTCTCGGGGAAGCGGGGCGCGTTCAGCGGCGCGATGCCGGCATCACCGGTCGCCAGGATGATCGCGGCATGCACGCAGGTCGCGCGCCGCTGCGCGATGGATTGGCCGGGCAGGGAGGCAGCGCCCGGATGCGCCTTCTCCCAGCCGATCGTGCAATCCGTGCCGAAGGCGCCCAGCGCGCCGGACCCCGGGCCTGACAGTGGCGGTGAATCGAACAGCGGCTCGGCCGCGATGCGCGCGCCATCCAACTCCACCCAGCATTGGCGTGCCACGATGCGCTGCAAGGCCCATGTGCGCAGCCTGGCATCGGCGCCCGCGGCATCGCGCAGCCAGGCCGCCGCGCGCGCATCATCGGCAGTGCCGCAGCGCGGTTCGCCGAGCGCGTCGTACTGGGCCATCCATTCGGCGATCATTCGGCACGTGCTCCTGACAGGCGCAGCAGTTCCCGCTGGCGGGGCACTTCCGCGCGCCAGTGCTCCAGCAGCGCGGCGGGGCTTGCAAAGCGCACGATCTCTCCGCCATCGGCGGTCAGGCGGGCGCGGAAGGCTTCGTCATTCAAGGCGCGTTCGGTCGCCTCATGCAGGCGCAGCACGATATGCGGGGGCAAGCCGGCCGGGCCCATCAGCGCGACCCAGGCAGTGATCGGCAACATACCCGGCGCGATCTCCGCGAGATAGGGCACGCCTGGCAGCAAGGGCGAACGCGCAGCCCCCGACAGCACCAAGGGCCGGAAATTCCCAGCCCGCACTTGGGGCAGGGTGATGTTCACGATCGCGAAGGCGAAATCCACCTCGCCGCGTTCGACGGCCAGTGCGGCCTCATTGGCGCCGCGATAGGGGATGTGCTGCGCTTCGATCCCCAGCCGCGCGACCAGCGCCGCACCGGCCAGATGCGCGGGCGTGCCCACACCGCCCGAGCCATAGCTCAACCCGCCACGGCGGGCGCGCGCGGCCGCCACCAGGTCATCGAGGCTGCGGATGGGGCTGGCCGCCGGCACCACCAGCAAGGCCGGATTGGCCACAAAACTCGCGATCGGCAGCAGGTCGGCCAGCGGGTCATAGCCGGGGTCGCGGGACATCATGGCGGCCACCGCGCCGCCACTGCCGCCAAACAGCAGCGTGTAGCCATCAGGGGCGGCACGCGCGACGGCCTGGTTGGCCAGCAGCCCGCCGGCACCGACGCGATTCTCGACCACCATGGCCATGCCCAGCTCCTCGCCCAGGCGGGCCGCGATCAGCCGCGCCACCTGGTCCGTGGAACTGCCGGGCGCGAAAGGCACGATCAGCCGCGGCTGGCGCTCGGGCCAACGGGCTTGCGCAAAGGCGGGCGCAGCCAGCGCGGCTGCAAGAAACTGGCGCTTGAACGTCGGCTCTCTCTCCCTGAACGGGAGCCTGGACCCGGCGCGGCGCCCGCGTCCAGCCTTGACCATGCGCGGGCCTGCCGCCACACCGCGCGCATTGTCTCGAGGAACACGGCATGTCGGACGACAAGCAGGCGCAGATGGAGATCCTCTCCGGCGCGCTGCGCTACCTGAAGCGCTATGACGACCAGATCGTGGTGGTGAAATACGGCGGCCACGCCATGGGCGAGGAAGAAAACGCACTCGCCTTCGGGCGCGACATCGCACTGCTGGAACAGGTCGGCATCAA
>JAPLOK010000337.1 GCA_026400775.1 Alphaproteobacteria bacterium
GTCGCCGAAGCCTTCCGCCTGGTGAAGGCCGGCGTCATGTCGGTCGAGGATATCGACGCCTGCGTGAAGCATGGCCTGGGCCTGCGCTGGGCCTTCATGGGCCCCTTCGAAACCTGCGACCTGAACGCGCCGGGCGGCATCCCCGATTATGCCGATCGCTATGGCCCGCTGCTGCACGCGCTCACCGAGGAAATGCCACCCTATGACTTCGACGCGCCGACCGTCGCCGAAGTGAACCGCCAGCGCCGCGAGACGCTTCCCACCGACCAGGTCGCAGAACGCAGCGCCTGGCGCGACCGCGAATTGATGGCACTGCTGCGCCACAAGGCCAGCCGCGCTTGATGCGGTTATTCGCAGCGGCGCTGCTGTGCCTGGCGGGTGCCGCCCACGCGCAGGAAGCGCGTCGGCACATGGTCGTCGCGCCGCATCCGCTGGCCTCCGAGGCAGGACTCGCCATGCTGCGCGCCGGCGGCTCCGCGCTGGATGCGGCGATCGCCGCGCAAGCCGTGATGACGCTGGTTGAGCCGCAATCCTCCGGCATCGGCGGCGGCGCCTTCCTGCTGCATCATGACCCCGCCGACGGCACCGTCGCCTGGGACGGCCGAGAGGTCGCACCCGCCGCCGCGCGCGGTGATCTGTTCATTGTCAATGGCCAGCCCATGGCCTTCCCCACCGCGGTCGTCGGTGGCCGCAGCGTGGGCGTGCCGGGCGTGATGCGCATGCTGGCCGCCGCGCACCGGGAGCATGGCAGGATTGAATGGGCGGCGCTGTTTCAACCCGCGATCCGCCTGTCGGAGGAGGGGTTCTCGGTGTCCCGGCGCCTCGCCGCCGCCATCTCCGCCAGCGCCGAGGCGCTGCGCCGCGACCCGGTGCTGGGCGCGATCTACACGCCCGGCGGCATACCGCTGGCCGAGGGTGCGACGCTGCGCAACCAGACCTTGGCCACGACACTGCGCGCCATCGCCGAACAGGGCGCGGATGCGCTGCATCGCGGCCCGGTCGCTGCGGAGATCGCGCGCGTGGTGCGCAGCCACCCCAATGCCGGTCTGCTGACCGCCGATGACTTGGCCGGCTATGCACCGCGGCGCGCCACAGCGCTGTGCCGCCCCTATCGCATCTGGGTTGTGTGCGTGCCGCCGCCGCCCTCGGGCGGCCTGGCCGTGCTGCAAATCCTGGGCCTGCTGGAGCACCTGGACATGCCCCGCATACCGCCCGCGGGCGCGGAGGCGGCACTGCTGCTGGGCGATGCCGGGCGGCTCGCCTTCGCTGACCGCAACCGCTTCCTGGCAGACCCGATGGAGATCCCGGTGCCCGTCGCCGGGCTGCTGGACCCGAGCTACCTGCTGCTGCGCGCGCAGGCGCTGGATGCCGCGCGCGCCATCGCGCAGCCCCGCGCCGGCAATCCGCGCCTGGCCCCAGCACCCGCGCCGGACGCGCAACGCGAGACGCCCGGCGGCACGGCGCAAGTCTCGGTGGTGGATGCGCAAGGCCGCGCCGTGTCGATGACCACCACGGTCGAAGGGCCCTTCGGCGCGCATATTGGCGTGGGCGGCTTCGTGCTGAACAACCAGCTCACGGATTTCTCCTTCCGCCCCGAGATCGACGGCCTGCCGGTCGCCAATCGCGTGGCCGGCGGCAAGCGGCCGCGTTCCTCGATGTCGCCAGCCATGGTGTTCGACGCTCAGGGCCAACTGCTGGCTGTCACAGGCTCGCCGGGCGGCGCGCGCATCATCGGCTATGTCGCGCAATCGCTGGTGGCGCTGCTGGATTGGGGGATGGACGCACAGGCCGCCGCCGCCCTGCCACATGTCGGCCCCTTCAACGAGTTCATCGAACTGGAGGAGAGCACCGGCGCCGCAGCGCATGGCCCCGCGCTGGAAGCGCGCGGCGCAACCTTGCGGGTCTTGCCCATGCCATCGGGCCTGAACCTGATCCGCATCCGCCGCCAGGGCGAAAGCGTGCTGCTTCAAGGCGGCGCGGACCCCAGGCGCGAGGGCGTGGCATTGGGGGAATAGCCAAGTGCTGCGCGCCCCCCCATCCTGCGCCCATGCTGGACCTCGCTGCCCATTTCAACGGCTTCCTACGCGCCGATCCCCGGCGCCTGCACTTCGCCGCGCATAGCCACCACCCATGGCCCGATGCGACGCGGGCGGCCCATATGCATGTGTGGGACGACGCAGCGCGGCTGATGGACGGCAAATGGGGACCGATCCTAGGCGACAAGCTCGCGGCATTGCGCGCGCGCATCGCGGACCTGCTGCGGCTGCCCGACCCAACGACGCTAGTCTTCGCGCCCAACACCCATGAATTCGCCGCCCGCATCCTGGCCTCCCTGCCGCAGGGCCGCAGGCCGCGCGTGCTGACCACGGACGCCGAATTCATGTCCTTCGCCCGCCAGGCCGAACGCCTGGCCGAGGACGGGCTGATCGAATTGCACCGCATCGCCGCCGAACCGGCGCGCGATTGCGTGGCCAGGCTGGTCGAGGCCGCGCGCCAAGGCTTCGACCTGATCTGGGTCAGCCAGGTCTTCTTCACCTCCGGCGCCGCGCTCAGCGGCCTGGAGGCGCTGGCGGATGCGGCCGGCGGGGCCGTGCTGGTGATCGACGGCTACCACAGCTTCATGGCCATGCCGGTCGATTTCTCGGCGCTCGCGCCCCGGGCCTTCTACAGCGCCGGCGGCTACAAATACGCGATGGGCGGGGAGGGCTGCTGCTTCATGCATTGCCCGCCCGGCTGGCTGCCGCGCCCGCGCAACACCGGCTGGTTCGCAGCCTTCGGCGCACTGGATGCCGGCGGCGCGGGCGTCCCCTATGCGCCCGACGGCATGCGCTTCATGGGTGCCACCTTCGACCCCGGCGGCATCTACCGCCTGCACGCGGCGCTGAACTGGGTAGAAGGCGTGGGCGTGACGGTAGCCGACATCCATGCGCATGCGCACGCCTTGCAGGCGCGCTTCGTGGCGGGCCTGGCCGGCACGGCGCTGGACCCGGGGCGCCTGGTCGTGCCGGTCGCCGACCCGGCGCGCGGCAATTTCCAGACCTTCGACCTGGACGATGCCGAGACCTGGCAGGCGCGCCTGACGGCCGCGCATGTCGTGACCGACCGTCGCGGCCGGCGGCTGCGCTTCGGCTTCGGCCTGTACCAGCGCGCCGCAGAAGTGGATGAATTGCTGGCCCGGGTTCGCGCACTGTGACGCTCGCGCTGACCATGGGCGAGCCGGCCGGCATCGGGCCGGAAATCGCGGCCAAGGCCTGGGCGGCGCTGCGCGGGCAAGGGCTGGATTTCTGCTTCATCGGCGATGCCGCGCTGATCACGGATGTGCCTGTCACGCGCGTCACGCGCATCGAGGATGCGCGCGCGGCCTTCTCCCATTCGCTGCCGGTGCTGCACCAGCCGCTGCCCTGCCCCGCCATGCCCGGCGCGCCCAGCCCGGCCACGGCCAGCGCCGTGCTGACCAGCATCGAGACCGCCGTGGCGCTCGCACGCGCGGGCCGCACCGGCGCCGTGGTGACCAACCCGATCCAGAAATCCGCGCTGACCGCCGCAGGCTTCGCGCATCCCGGCCACACCGAATTCCTGCATGAACTGGCGCCCAATGCAGCGCAGCCGGTCATGCTGCTGGCCAGCGCCGAGTTGCGCGTCGTGCCGGTGACGATCCACGAACCTCTCGCCCGCGCCATCGCGCGGCTGACGCCGGAGATGATCGTGCAGGTCGCGCAGATCACCGCCGCCGGCCTGAAACGGGATTTCGGCATCGCCGCCCCGCGCCTTGCGGTGGCCGGGCTGAACCCGCATGCCGGCGAGGCCGGGACCATGGGCCTCGAGGATGTCGAGATTGTCGCCCCGGCGGTGGCGCAATTGCGCGCGCTGGGCATCGACGCACGCGGCCCTTTGCCGCCCGACACCATGTTCACAGCGCATGCGCGCCCGCGAATGGACTGCGCCATCTGCCTGTATCACGACCAGGCGCTGATCCCGATCAAGACGCTGGACATGGCGGGTGGCGTGAATGTCACGCTGGGGCTGTCGATCATCCGCACCAGCCCTGACCACGGCACGGCGCTGGACATCGCGGGCCTTGGCATCGCCGATGCTTCATCGCTGATCGCGGCGCTGCGATTGGCCGCGCAACTCGCGGCCAACTGGCGCGGCTGAATTCAGGCGGGGCGCTGCTCCGCCGGCGGCGTCTCGGCGGCCAGTTCGGCCTCAAGGTCGGCGGTGATGTTGGCGGTTGCGTCGGGGATGATGGTCGCCTCGCCCTGCGGCTCGCCCTCGTCGTCAATCGGCACCTGGCGCTGGTGGCGCTGCTGGCCATTGGGCGCGGGGCCGGGCTGGCCCTGCTGCGCGGCCTGGGCCTGGTTCATCGCACCCAGCACGCGGAAGTAATGTTCCGCGTATTGAAAATAAGCCTCGGCCATCACGCGGTCGCCGCCGCTGGTCGCGTCGCGGCCAAGTTGCAGGTATTTCTCAAACAACTGCTGCGCGGTGCCGCGCACGCGCACGTCCGGGCCGCTGCTGTCAAAGACGTGGTTGCGGTTCATTGGCTGCTGGTTGCCGCCGCCGCTGCCGCCGCTGTGCTGGCGGAACTGCCCTCCGCCACCACCGCCACCCTGGCGGAAACCGCGGCCACGCATGCGTTTCATGTTCATTGGAGTTCGCGTATCGTCCATGTTGGAGGGCCAATCGGATGGGCATCAGCCCGACCCTTGACCCGTGGCTGCGGCTTGTTCTCGCGCCCATCGGTTTTGGCGAGGTACGGGACTCCCTGGCCGGACCCAAAGGCCCCGCCGCAGAATCATTCCGTAAGGCTTTTGTGGGCCTGTCCGGGCGGAATTGCAAGCGCGGCGTCAGGTTTTCAGCACAACGGCATCACGCTTTCAGCACAGCGGAACACGCTTTCAACACAAGAGCACGCGGGATGCCGCCGAGATCGGGCAGCAGCGCGGCCGCCTGAAGGCCCGCGGCGTGCATCAGCGCCATCACATCGGAGCCCTGCCCCTGGCCGATTTCCAGCACCGTGACGCCACCTGGCGCTAGCAAGCGCGGCAATGCCTGGGCCAGGGCGCGATATGCTACCAGCCCATCGGCGCCGCCAGCCAGCGCCGTCGCAGGTTCATGCGCCGCGACCTCGGGCATCAGGCCGGGCACCTCAGCGGCGGGGATATAGGGCGGGTTGGAGAGCACCAGATCGAAGCGCGCATCCAGCGCGGCCGACCAGTCGCCAGCGATGAAGGCGGCGCGATGCGCGAGCCCAAGCCGCGCGGCATTGCTCGCGGCCAGCGCGGCGGCTTCCGGCACCAGGTCCAGGCCAAGGCCCCAGGCGCCTGGCCGTTCCGACAGCACCGCGAGCAACAGGCAGCCGGTCCCGGTGCCCAAGTCCAGCACGCGCTGCGGCGCGGGTGCTGCGTCCAGCGCGGCCTGCACGATGGTCTCGCTATCAGCACGCGGAATCAGCGTGGCCTGCGACACCGCGAACTCCATTCCCCAGAAGCCCACCTGGCCCAGGATATGCGCCATCGGCTCGCGCTGTGCCCGGCGCGCCAGCATGGCGGTGAAGCGCCGCGCGGCCTCGGGCGGGACCGGTGCGCGCGGCTCGCGCAGCAGGGTTTCTGGCGTGGCGCCCATGGCGTTGGCGAGCAGCCAGCGCGCCTCCATGCGCGGGTTCTCGATGGCCGCCGCACGCAGCACCTGGCCTGCCTGGCAAAGCCAGGCACCGATGCTCTCGCCGGGCTCGTAATTCATGACCAGGCGGGCTGCACGCCCGGATGGCCGAGCGCTGATAGCGCCTTGCGGTTGTGCTCATCCATCAGGATGAAGAACTGGTTCTGCACTCTGATCATCAGATCAGCCTGGTCAGCGCGAAACTCGCGAGCAGCAGGCCAAGCAGCGCCAGGCCCATGGCGATGCCGGGCCAGGCCGGATGCGCGCCGGCCTGCACCACGAAGGCATTGGCCGCGAGCGAGCCCAGCACGCCCGCCACCGGGTGCCACCAGGGGAAGACGAAAAACCCCCAGACGATGAGGCCCAGCCAAACGGCAAAGGCGCTGCGGCCCAACAGCCGGAAGGCGCGATCCGCCGGCGGGTGCGAAGGGCGCAGGCCGGGGGTGCTGCTGCGCGCCTCGATCACGGCGGAGACCGAAAGGGCGACCATGGCGATGAAATAGAGCTCCATGCGTGCAGGCTTATCACGCCAGGCGGCGGCTGGCATGCTGGGCATGCAGCGAGGGAGTGCCGCGTGTTCCAGACCAGCAAGGACTATGTTTCGACCCGCGAATTGGAGGTGGCGGTCAATGCCGCGATCGCCCTGTCACGCCCGCTGCTGGTGAAGGGCGAACCCGGCACCGGCAAGACCGTGCTGGCGCAGGAAGTCGCGCGCGCATTGGGTGCACCGCTGATCGAGTGGCACATCAAATCCACCACCAAGGCGCAGCAGGGGCTGTACGAATACGACGCCGTGTCGCGCTTGAGGGATGGGCAGCTGGGCGAGGCGCGGGTGCATGACATCCGCAACTACATCAAGCGCGGCAAGCTTTGGGATGCCTTCACCGCAGAGAGCCGCGTGGTGCTGCTGATCGATGAGATCGACAAGGCGGACATCGAATTCCCCAACGACCTGCTGCTCGAACTCGACCGCATGGAATTCCATGTCTACGAGACCGGCGAGACCATTCGCGCGACGCAGCGGCCGGTGGTGATCATCACCTCGAACAACGAGAAGGAATTGCCGGACGCGTTTCTGCGCCGCTGCTTCTTCCACTTCATCCGCTTTCCCGATCGCGAGACGATGGAGAAGATCGTCGCCGCGCATCACCCGGGCATCAAGCAGGATTCTTCCAGATCCGCGAGGTGAGCGAACTGAAGAAGAAGCCCGCGACATCGGAACTGCTGGACTGGCTGAAGCTGCTGATGGTGGATGACCTGCCGCCCGAGGCGCTGCGCGCTACCGATGGAAAGTCAGCGATTCCGCCGCTCTATGGCGCGCTGTTGAAGAACGAACAGGATGTGCACCTGTTCGAGCGGCTGGCGTTTCTCAGCCGCGCGCGTCAGCGTTAAGGGACGCGCTGCCCTTCAGCGATAGCGATACCCCCCTCGGCCGGCCGGGTCGCGCGGGTCGCTGTCGGACACGCCGGTGCGGGCACGGCCGCGCCCGGCCGGGTCATTGGAATCGGAATCTGATTGACCAGTATAGGCCCGCCCATGGCCGGGCCGGTCCCTGGGGTCACTGTCGGATTGGCCGGTGCGCGCGCGCCCCTGGCCGGGACGGTCGCGCGGGTCGCTATCCGAACTTCCGGTGTGCGGCCGGCCGCGCCCGGCCGGGTCATTCGGGTCGCTATCCGATGTGCCGGTGCGCGGGCGGCCACGGCCGGCGGGGTCGCGTGGGTCACTGTCGGAATAGCCTTGTGCGGCAGCGGGCGCGGCGGCGGCCGCGGCCGAGAGTGTCAGAACCAGCAGGCGGCGGCGCGGGGCTTGCGGCATGGCGTTGCACTTCCTCCCGCGAAACGTGCTCCCAAGCCGGGCCGCAGGCAAGACGGCTCAGCGCCGGCGCAGCACCAGCGTGGTCCAGGGACCGACATCCAGCCGGCGTTCCAGCACCAACCCATGCCGGCGATGCGCGGCCAGCACCCAGCGCGCCTGGGTGCCAAGCAACCCGGCCAGAATCGCTGTTCCGCCCGGTGCCAGGGCATGCGCCAATTGCCCAGCCATCGCACATAGCGGGCGCGCGAGAATATTGGCGAAGACCAGTTCATAGGGCCCTTCGGCCGCGACGCGCTTATGCCGCCAGCCATCGGCGAGCCGCGTGCGAACCAGGTGACGCAAGCCGTTCATCACCGCATTCTGCTGCGCCACGCGCACCGACCAGGGCTCGATATCGGTCGCCAGCACCGGGCGCTTCAGGCGCATGGCAGCGGCCATTGCCAGAATCGCCGAACCCGCGCCCAGATCGAGCATCCGCCGCGGCCGGCGATGCGCGACACGCTCGAAGGCCATCAGGCAGCCTCGGGTGGAATTGTGTTCGCCAGAGCCGAAGGCCAGGCCCGCATCCAGGCGCAGCACGATGCGATCGTGGCGACGCGCATCGGCGATATGCGTGGGGCGGATCAGGAAGCGGCCGCCGATCTCCTGCTCCGGGAAGGCCTGCTGCGTGCGGGCGAGCCAGCCATCGGCCTCGACCGGCGCATGGACGGGCGTGGCCTGGTGGCCACAGATGGCGGCGGCGATGGCCAGTGCGGCTTCCAGCGCTATGGCATCGGCGCCTTGCGCGCGCACGGCTTCCAGGCGCCAGGTCTCGCCCGGTTCCTCGCGGAAATAGCTCACCGAGGCGGCGAGGGATTGGAACGCGGCTTCGTAGGCCGGCACCGCCTCATCCGGCAGGCCGGCGAGCGTGATGGTCTCCAAGGGATCGGCGCGCCTGCGCATCATGCCCTTGATGACCGAAGCGCCGCAGGGCGCGAAGGGTTGAATCGGTGGCTCGTCATGCACTCTCCACGAAGCGGTCCAGCACACGTTTGTGCCCCGCCTTTTCAAACTCGACATCCAACTTGTCGTCTTCGACGCCAGTGATGCGACCATAGCCGAATTTCTGATGGAAGACGCGCTGGCCAGGTTGCAACGCGCCGCTGCGCGCGGGGCGTGCGGGCACCTCCCAACTGGGTGCTTCGATCACGCGCGCAGGGCGCGTGCTGAGGGGGAACTGCCCCGAAAAGGCGGGCGTGCGCACCGCCGCCTGGCTGCCCTGGCGCTCGACATGTTCGGCTGGCAATTCATCCAGGAAGCGCGAGGGAATCGCACTCGACCAATTGCCATAGATGCGCCGATTGGCCGCATGGCTGATGATGCAATGCCGCCGCGCGCGCGTGATGCCGACATAGGCGAGACGCCGTTCCTCCTCCAACCCGCGCGTGCCGGATTCATCCAGCGCGCGCTGATGCGGGAACAGCCCTTCCTCCCAGCCGGGCAGGAAGACGCGGTCGAATTCCAGGCCCTTCGCGGCGTGCAGGGTCATCAGGCAGATGCGCTCGCCCTCGGCGTCGCTGTCATTGTCCATCACCAGCGCGACATGTTCCAGGAAGCCGCCCATCGAGGGGTAGTCGGCCATGGCGCGCAGCAATTCCTTCAGGTTCTCCAGCCGGCCCTCCGCTTCAGGCGAGCGGTCCTGCTTCCACATCTCGATATAGCCCGATTCCTCCAGGATATTCGCGGCCACAACGACATGCCCCTCGCGGTCCAGCCCGGCCCGCCAGCGGGTGAAGCCCTCCAGCAATTCGCGCAGCGCCGCGCGAGGCTTCGGGCGCAGCGCCGCCTGCTGGCACAACGCATCGGCCGCCAGCAGCAAGGGAATGCCGCGCGCGCGCGCCAGGGCCTGCATCTCGCGCATCGCGGTGTCACCAAGGCCCCGCTTGGGCTGGTTCACGATGCGCTCGAAGGCCAGGTCATCGGCCGGCTGCACGGTCGCGCGGAAATAGGCCATCCCACCACGCGATAGGGCAGACCCAGCGTGATCAGCCGTTCCTCGAAGGCTCGCGTCTGGAATCCCGCGCGCACCAGGATCGCCATCTCGCCCAGGGACTCTCCCGCGCGCCGCGCACCCTCGACGCGCTCGCCCACCATGCGCGCCTCTTCCTCGCTGTCCCACAGCGAGAGCACCTTCACCAACTCACCGGCGGCCGCATTCCCACCGGTGCGCAGCGTCTTGCCTAAGCGTCCCTCATTATGCGCGATCAGCCCCGAGGCGGCGGCCAGGATATGCTGCGTCGACCGGTAATTGCTCTCCAGCCGGACGATCTTCGCGCCGGGAAAATCCTTCTCGAAGCGCAGGATGTTCTCGATCTCGGCACCGCGCCAGGAATAGATCGACTGGTCGTCATCGCCCACGCAGCAGATGTTGCGATGCCCCTGCGCCAACAGCCGCAGCCACAGATACTGCACCAGATTCGTGTCCTGGTATTCGTCCACCAGGATGTAGCGGAACAGCCGGTGATAGCGTTCCAGCACATCGGGCTGGGTGCGCAGAATTTCCGTCACATGCAGCGTCAGGTCCCCGAAATCCGCGGCATTCAGCGCGCGGAGCCGGTCCTGGTAGTTGGCGTAGAATTCCAGCGCGCGGTTGTTCGCGAAATCCGTATCCTCGGCGGGCGTGACACGTTCAGGCGTGAGGCCACGATCCTTCCAGCGCTGGATCACGCCCATCAATCCGTTCACCGGCCAGCGCTTGGTGTCGAGATTCCCCGCCTCCGCCACCTGCTTCAGCAACCGAGCCTGATCATCCGTATCGAGGATGGTGAAGTCGCTCTTTAGCCCGACAAACTCGGGGTTCCGGCGCAGCATCCGCGCCGCCAGGGCATGAAACGTTCCCAACCAAAGCCCATCCACCGGTCGCTGGATGATGGCACCCACGCGCTCGCGCATCTCGCGCGCCGCCTTGTTGGTGAAGGTGACCGACAGCACCTGGTGCGGCTGCGCGCGTCCGGTCATCAGCAGATGCGCGAATCGGGTGGTCAAAACGCGCGTCTTGCCGGTACCGGCGCCGGCCAGCACCAGCAGCGGCCCGTCCAGGGTTTCCACCGCTTCGCGTTGTTCGGTGTTGAGGCGTTCGAGATAGTCGGGTGTCACGCGCAACGGTATAAGCGTGTCGGACGGGGGAACAAAGCTTGGGCGTGCTGCGCAGCCTTCTGGAATGGTCAGCGCGGCAAGGCGCGGGGCTTTTGGCGGCCTCCATCTTCGTGGGCCTCTTCGTGCCGCCGCTGGCCGAGGCCTTCCGCTTCATCATCACGCCCTGCGTGGCCTTCCTCATGACTCTGGTGCTGCTGCGGGTGGATTTCGCGCAAGTTCTGGCCTGGCTCGCGCGCCCTGCGCAGGTGGTGGCGCTCACCTTCTGGCTGCTCTTCATCTGCCCGCTGCTGGCCTGGCTGGTGGTGCGCGCGACGGGGATGGACGGGCCGCTTGGCGCGGCACTCGTCATCATGGCCACCGGCTGCGCCGCCACCTCCTCACCCGCCTTCGCGCGCATGGTGGGACTCGACGGAGAAGTCGCCTTCGTGGTCGCCATCATCACCACCTTGCTGGTGCCCTTCACCGCGCCGCCCCTGGCGCTGGGGCTGCTCGGCATCGACCTGTCGATCTCCATCGGCGGGCTGATGCTGCGCCTGGCGCTGGTGGTGGGCCTGCCCTTGCTACTCTCGCTGCTGATCCGGCGCCTGGCGGGGCGCGAGCGCCTGCACCGCTGGGGCGGGGCGACGGATGGCGCGGTGGTCCTGATGGTCTGCGCCTATGGCTTCGGCGTGATGGACGGCATGCTGTCGAAGCTGCTGGCCGAGCCGGCCTGGGTGCTGGGCGGTATCGCCTTGGCCTTCGCCGGCTGCCTCGTGCTGAATGCGGCGACGGCACTGGTCTTCCTGCCGGCCGGCCAGAGGCTCGCACTGACCGCGGGGCTGCTCTCGGGCAATCGCAACATGGCGCTGTATCTGGCGGTGATGCCTGCCACGACCGAGCCGCGGATCCTGCTCTATTTCGCGCTCTGCCAGTTTCCGCTCTTCCTCTCGCCCTTCCTGCTGGGGCCGGTCTACCGGGCGCTGCGCCGTGCCTGATTTCGCGCTGGAACAGGCGGCGGGCGGGCTGGTCGCGGGCGTGGACGAGGCGGGGCGCGGGCCGCTGGCCGGGCCTGTCGTCGCGGCTGTCGCGATGTTCCCCGCGGGCGTGCCGCCGGCGCTGGCGGCGCTGCTGGATGACAGCAAGGCGCTGTCGGCCGCGCGGCGCGAAGCGGCATTTGCGGCGCTGCGCGAAGCGCGTGAGGCCGGCATCCTGGAATGCGCGATCGCCGCCGCCTCGGCGCGCGAGATCGGCCAGCTCAACATCCTGGGCGCCACGCACCTGGCCATGCGCCGGGCGGTGCTGCGCCTGCCGCGCTGTCCGGAGCTGGTGCTGGTCGACGGCAATCGCGCCCCAGCCCTGCCCTGCCGCACGCAATGCGTAGTCGGTGGCGATGCGCGCTCGCTCTCCATCGCCGCCGCTTCCATCCTGGCCAAGGTCACGCGTGACCGCGCGATGGCGCGGCTGGACCCGCGCTGGCCCGCCTATGGTTTCGCGCGCCACCAGGGCTATCCGACGTCTGCGCATCGGGCTGCGCTCGCTGCCCATGGGCCATGCCCGCATCACCGTCGCGGCTTCGGCCCGGTGGACCAGGCCACACTTGCCTATTGACGCGGGATTCCAACTGCGATTCTAACCTCCCCATGCCGCGACGCGCCCCGCACGACACGCCACCCATCGACCAGGTCCTGCAGGGGGACTGCATCGCCGAACTGCGCCGCCTGCCCGATGCCTGCGTGGACGCCGTCTTCGCCGACCCGCCCTACAACCTGCAGCTGAAGGGCGCGCTGCATCGGCCCGACCATTCGCTGGTCGATGCGGTGGATGACGATTGGGACCAGTTCAGAGATTTCGCGGCCTATGATTCCTTCACGCGCCAATGGCTCGCCGAATGCCGTCGCGTGCTGAAGAAAGACGGCACGATCTGGGTGATCGGGGCCTACCACAACGTCTTCCGCCTGGGTACCGCGCTGCAGGACCTGAATTTCTGGGTGCTGAACGACGTGATCTGGCGCAAGGCCAATCCGATGCCGAATTTCCGTGGCCGCCGCTTTACCAACGCCCATGAAACCCTGATCTGGGCCGCGCGCGGCAAGGAGAGCAAGCATCGCTTCAACTACCAGGCGATGAAGGCCCTGAATGATGATGTGCAGATGCGCAGCGACTGGTTCATCCCGCTCTGCACCGGCCAGGAGCGCCTGCGCGACGAAGCCGGCGCCAAGCTGCACCCGACACAGAAGCCCGAGGCACTGCTGCACCGCGTGATCCTCTCCTGCACCGCGATCGGCGATACAGTGCTGGACCCCTTCAGCGGCACCGGCACCACCGCCGCTGTCGCCCGCCGCCTAGGGCGGCACTTCATCGGCATCGAGCAGGACGCAGCCTATGCCGCGGCCGCGCGCGCGCGCATCGCCGCCATCGAACCCCTGCCCGAGGAGGCAGCCGCCACCGTGCCCACCAAGCGCGAACAGCCCCGGCTGCCCTTCGGCAGCCTGGTCGAACGCGGCATCGTGCCGCCTGGTGCCACACTGACCGATAAGCTGCGCCGCTGGCGCGCCACAGTCGCGGCCGATGGCAGCATCACCTGCGGCCGAGCGCGTGGCTCCATCCATGGCGTGGGTGCGGCCGTTCAAGAGGCGCCCTCCTGCAATGGCTGGGTGTTCTGGCATGTCGAACAGGCGGGCCGGCTGCGCGTGCTGGACGAGTTCCGCCAGGATATGCTGCGCGGTCACTGAAACGTCACGCGGGACCTCCACAGCCGCACGGCATGCTGCGCAGGCAATGTCGGAGGCCATGATGCGCATAGCAGCCTACAATGTGGAAAACCTGTTCTCCCGCGCGGTGGCGATGAACGTCGAGGGCTGGTCGGCCGGCCGCGCCGCGCTGGAGGCGCATGCGGCGCTGAACGCGCTCTTCGCCAAGCCGTCCTATTCGGCTGCCGATCGCGCGGCGATGCTGCGCCATCTGGAGACACTGGGACTGCTGAAATCCGATGACGGGCCGCTGGCCAGGCTGCGCCGCAACCAGGGCCCGCTGTTGCGCCGTCCGCGGCAGGGGCCAGTCGAGATCATCGCCGAGGGCCGCGATGACTGGGAAGGCTGGATCGAACTGGAACGCGAACCCGTGGACAGCATCGCGCGCCGGCTGACCGCGCGCGTGATCGACGATGTCGGCGCCGATGTAATCGGCCTGGTCGAGGCCGAGAGCCGGCCCTCTCTGGCCGCCTTCAATGCGCTGCTCGGCACGCCCTATGTGCATGTGATGCTGATCGACGGCAATGACGCGCGCGGCATCGATGTCGCGCTGATGTGCCGTGCCGCGCATCCCATCCTGGGTATGCGCTCGCATGTCGATCTGCGCGACGCGACGGGACCAGTCTTCAGCCGCGACTGCCCGGCCTATCAGGTGGCTGCACCTGGCGGCACGATCACGGTGCTGGTCAATCACCTCAAATCCAAGGGCTTCGGCAGGCCTACGGATTCCAACCGCAAGCGCCAGCGCCAGGCCGAGGCGATCGCCGGCATCTACCGCGACCTGCAGGCCCAGGGCCAGGACCGCGTGGTGGTGCTGGGCGACATGAACGACACGCCGGACAGCGCACCGCTGGCGCCGCTGCTGGCAGGCACCGACCTGCGCGACATCGGCGTGCTGCCCGGCCATGAGAATGGCGGCTTGATTGGCACCTATGGCGCCTCGGGGCCGGGCAACAAGATCGACTACATCCTGCTCTCGCCCGCGCTGGCAGGGCGGGTTCGCGCCTCCGGCGTGTTGCGCGCCGGCATGTGGCCCGGCAAGCGCAGGCCCAAATGGACCGCCTATCCGGAGATGCTGACCGAGGCCAATGCGGCCTCGGACCATGCGGCGCTCTGGGTGGATCTCGACCTGTAGCCGTCAGGGCGCCGGGGCGTGGCTGGCCGGCCGCGCCTTGCGGCGCAATTCCAGCAAATCCGCGCGATCGCGCGCCGCATTGCGGAACAGTGCGTCTCGGCCGGGGCCGTACTGCACCGGGCATGCCACGTCGCGCGCGCCATATTGCGCGGCGGCATGCAGCGTGAAGGACGGATCTGTCAGATGCGGCCGGCCCATCGCCACGAGATCGGCGCGGCCAGCGGCCAGGATGGTGTTCACCTGATCCGCGCTGGTGATGCTGCCCACGCACATGGTGGCGATGGCGCCCTCGTTGCGGATCATGTCCGACCAAGGGAGCTGGAACATGCGACCATATTGCGGCGCGCTGTCGGCCACGGTCTGGCCGGTGGAGACATCGATCAGGTCACAGCCGGCGGCCGCGAAGGCGCGCGCGATGGCCAGCGTATCGGCGTCCGAGATACCGCCATCAGCCCAATCGGTGGCGGAGAGGCGCACTGACATGGGCCTGTCGGCGGGCCATGCAGCGCGTATGGCGTTGAAGACCTCCAGCGGGAAGCGCAGCCGGTTGTCGATGCCGCCGCCATATTCATCCTCGCGCAGATTGGTCAACGGCGAGAGGAAGCTCGCCAGCAGATAGCCGTGCGCGCAATGCAGCTCCAGCATGTCGAAGGCGCAGGCGATGGCGCGCTGCGTGGCGGCGATGAAATCCTCGCGCACATCATCCATGTCCGCCCGCGTCATTTCGCGCGGAATTTGGCTGTGCGGGAAATACGGGATGGGGCTGGCGGAGAGGATGGGCCAGGCACCATCGGCAAGCGGCTCATCCATGCCATCCCACATCAGCCGCGTCGCACCCTTGCGGCCGGCATGGCCCAGCTGCAGCGCCATGCGCGCGCCCTGCTGATGCGCGAAATCCACGATGCGCGTCCAGGCGCGCTGCTGCGGGTCACTCCACAGCCCCGCGCAGCCCGGCGTGATGCGCGCGCCGGCCGAGGGACAGGTCATTTCCGTGAAGACCAGCCCCGCACCGCCCATGGCGCGCGCGCCGTAATGCACCAGATGGAAATCCTGCGGCAGCCCGTCCTCGGCGCTGTACATGCACATGGGCGAGACGACGACGCGATTGGCCAGCCGCATGCCGCGCAATTGCAGCGGCTGAAACATCGGCGCGGAGCGGGCATCGCCACCCGATTGCCGGGCGAAGCTGGCACCGGCCTCGACCACGAATTCCGGCGCGCGCAGCAGCAGATTGTCCCAGGTGATGGCCTTGCTGCGCGTCATCACGCCGAAGGCGAATTGCGTGGGGTCGAAATGCCAGAAGCGCTTCACATGTTCGAACCAGACCAGCGAGACATTGGCGGCGTGCTGTGTCTTCTCCACATCCTCGCGGCGCGCGGATTCATAGCGCGCCAGGCAGGTCGCCACATCACCGCCGGCCATGAAGGCCTGGTGCAGGCCGATCGCATCCTCCATCGCAAGCTTGGTGCCGGAGCCGATGGAGAAATGCGCGCTCGCCTTGGCATCGCCCAGCAGCACGATGTTGCCCTGTACCCAGCGCGCGCATTTGATGGTGGGGAATTGCCGCCACAGGCTGCGATTGGTGGTCAGGCGGTGGCCCTGCAGTTCCTCGGCGAAGACGGTTTCCATAAAGGCCGCAGACTGCGCCTCATCCATGCGGTCCAGCCCGGCGGCGGCGAAGGTCTCGGGGTCGGTCTCCAGCACCCAGGTGCTGGAGCCGGGCTGGTACTGGTAGCAATGCGCGATGAAGATGCCGTGCTCGGTTTCCTTGAAGAAGAAGGTGAAGGCATCGAAGGGCCGCGTGCTGCCCATCCAGGCGAAGCGGTTGGGCCGCAGGTCGATCTCGGGCTGGAAATGCGCGGCTTGTCGGTTGCGGATGGCGCTGTTGATCCCGTCGCAGGCGACGATCAGGTCGGCATCGGGGAAGTCCTCGGGCGTGGCATCGCGGCCAAATTGCAGTTCCACGCCCAGGGCACGCGCACGCTCCTGCAAAAGCAACAACAGCGTGCGGCGCGAGCACCCGCAGAAGCCATTGCCGCCGATGCGATGCCGCGTGCCCTTCACATGGATCTCGATGTCATCCCAATAGGCGAAGCTCTCGATGATGGCGCGATAGCTCGGCTCATCGGCGGTCTTGAAGGAATCCAGCGTCGCATCGCTGAACACCACGCCGAAGCCGAAAGTGTCATCCGGCGCATTGCGCTCGACCACGGTGATGCGCGCATCGGGCCTATCGCGCTGCATCAGGATGGCGAAATAGAGCCCGGCCGGACCGCCGCCGATCACCGCGATGCGCATGCTGAGGACCTCCGCGAATTGCCACTTGAGACTGTGGCAGGAGATGTTTTAAGCTTCAAGCATGTCAAGTGGACGGCGCGCCTTGGTGACCGGTGGCGGAACAGGCATCGGCCTTGCCTGCGCACAGGCGTTGCGCGGTGCCGGCCTGCACGTGACGGTCATGGGCCGCCGGGAGGCGCCCTTGCGCGCCGCCGGCGCCGATGCCTGGATCATCGGCGATGTCACCGCGCCGCCCACGCTGCCTCGCTTCGATGTGCTGGTGAACGCCGCGGGAATCGCGCCCAGCGCGCCCTTCCATCGCAGCCATGACGCGCTGTTCCGCCAGGCGATCGAGACCAATCTGCTGGGCGCGGTGGCCATCACCCGCGCAGTGCTGCCGCCCATGCTGGAGGCCGGCTGGGGGCGCATCATCCACATCGCTTCAACCGCGGCGCTGAAGGGCTATGCCTACACCACGGCCTATACCGCATCGAAGCACGCGATGCTGGGCTTCGTGCGCGCGCTCGCACAGGAAATCGCGGCACGCGGCGTCACCATCAACGCCCTCTGCCCCGGCTTCACCGAGACCGAGATCGTCGCCGAGAGCATCGTGCGCATCAGCGCCCGCACCGGCCGCAGCGCCGAGGAAGCGCGCGCAGAACTGACACGCCCCAACCCGCAGGGCCGGCTGGTGCAGCCCGCTGAAGTGGCCGCGGCCGCGCTGTTCCTGGCGGGCGACGCGGCGGCCGCCATCCATGGCGCCGCCATCCCCGTCGCCGGCGGAGAAATCTGATGGCCGATGACACCCGCATGTGGCTGCGCATGCTGACCACAACCACCATGATCGAGGCCGAGCTGCGCCGCCGGCTGCGCGCGGGCTTCAACACCACCCTGCCCCGCTTCGACCTGCTGGCCGCGCTCGACCGCGCGCCCGATGGCCTGACCATGGCCGAGGTCTCGGCCCGCATGATGGTGACCAACGGTAATGTCACGGGGCTCGCCGCGCGGCTGGAGGCCGAGGGTCTGATCGCGCGCCGCCCCGACCCGCAGGACCGCCGCGCGGTGCGGCTGCGCCTGACCGCTGCCGGCAAGCGCGCCTTCGCCGCGCAATCGGCAGCACACGCGCAATGGGTGCGTGAGATCTTCTCGGGCCTCGCGGAAGGTGAGCGCGCGGCGCTGCACCGCCTGCTCGGCCGCACCAAGGATGCCCTGCGCGGCACCATCCAGGAGGAAGCGGCGTGACCCTCGCCACCTATCAAGCGACGCATTTCGCCTATGCCGCCTGCGGCCCCGTCGCGACCATCACTCTCAACCGGCCGGAGCGGAAGAACCCGCTGACCTTCGAGAGCTATGCCGAGCTCGGCAGGCTGTTCCGCGCGGGCGTGGACGACCCCGATATCCGCGTCTTTGTCGTGACAGGCGCGGGCGGAAATTTCTGCTCCGGCGGCGATGTGCATGAGATCATCGGCCCGCTGCTGGAACGGGACACCAAGGGGCTGATGCAGTTCACCGCCATGACCGGCGAACTGGTCAAGGCGATGCGCGCCTGCCCGCAGCCGATCATCGCGGCGGTGGATGGCGTCTGCGCAGGCGCCGGCGCGATCATGGCCATGGCGTCGGACCTGCGCATCGCCACGCCAGCGGCCAAGGTCGCCTTCCTGTTCAACCGCGTGGGCCTGGCGGGCTGCGACATGGGCGCCTGCGCGATCCTGCCGCGCATCATCGGCCAGGGGCGTGCTTCCGAACTGCTATATCTCGGACGCAGCATGTCGGGTGAGGAAGGCTTGGCATGGGGGTTCTTCAACCGCCTCGTCGATGGCACCGCATTGCCGGAAGCTGCGCGCGGCATGGCAGCCGAGATCGCCGCCGGTCCCGGCTTCGCGCATGCCATGACCAAGCGCATGCTCGGCATCGAATGGGCCATGGGCGTGGAGCAGGCGATCGAGACCGAGGCGGTGGCGCAGGCGCTGTGCATGACCACCCAGGATTTCCGCCGCGCCTATGACGCGTTTGTCGCCAAACAGCGCCCCATCTTCCAGCATGACTGACTGGCTGGCCTGGCCCTTCCTGGACGACACGCATCGCGCATGGGCGGCAGAGGTGGAGGCTTGGGCCGGCGCGCATGCCGCGCAACTGACCGATGAGGCGGACTGCGATGCTTCGACGCGCGCGCTCGCCGCCGCAATGGGTGAAGCGGGGCTGCTTCGCGCGACAAGTGCGCCACTATCCGTACGGCATTTGTGTATCGCGCGCGACATCCTGGCGCGGCATTCAGGGCTGGCGGATTTCGCCTTCGCCATGCAGGGCTTGGGCACCGGCCCGATCACGCTGTTCGGCTGTGCGCCCGCCGATGGCTTTGTCACCGATGTGCGTGCCGGGCGCGCGCTTGCTGCCTTCGCATTGTCGGAACCCGAAGCGGGCAGCGACGTTGCCGCCATGACCACCGCCGCCAAGCGTGACGGCAACGCGCATTGGCGCATTCGCGGCGAGAAGACCTGGATCAGCAATGGCGGCATCGCCAGCGGCTATGTCGTCTTCGCGCGCAGCGGAGAGGCGCCAGGCGCCAAGGGCCTGACCGCCTTCTGGCTGCCTGCCGAATGGGTGCGCGTGGTCGAACGCATCCATGTGGCGGCCCCGCACCCGCTCGCGCGCATCGCCTTCGATGATGTCCGCGTGCCCGACAGCCATCGCATCGGCGCGCCCGGCAATGGCTTCAAGGTGGCGATGGCGACGCTGGATGTGTTCCGCGCAACGGTCGGTGCGGCCGCGCTTGG
>JAPLOK010000442.1 GCA_026400775.1 Alphaproteobacteria bacterium
CCGGTCGCGCAAACCCCTTTTTTCGCGCCCAACCCCGCCAAGATAACGAATCATGGCCCTCCTGAAGATCGCCCGCCTGGGCCACCCCGTGCTGCTGGCCCCCGCCGCCCCCGTGCCGGACCCCACCACGCCCGATATGCGCCGCCTGGTGCGCGACATGGCCGAGACCATGCTGGACGCGAACGGCATCGGGCTCGCCGCGCCGCAAATCCACGAATCGCTCCGCCTGTTCATCTGGCGCGAGGGCGATGCGATCCGCGCCATATTCAACCCCGTGCTGACACTGGGTGCAGAAACCGCCACCTCCTTCGAAGGCTGTCTCTCCATCCCCGGCCTGCGCGGCGCCGTGCCGCGCGCGACACAGCTGACCTATACCGGCCTCTCCCCGCATGGCGAAGCCATCGCGGGCGAAGCCCATGGCCTTGCCGCACGCGTGATGCAGCATGAGGCTGACCACCTGGACGGAATCCTGTACCTGAGGCGCATGCCCGATCTCTCCCGCCTCGGCTTCACTGAGGAACTGGCCCGGCACCGCGAGGACCCCGCATGACCCAAGACGACATTCTGGACGCCTTGCTGCCCCTGGTGCCGCGCCTAGGCTGGACGCATGCCGCCCTGGCCCGCGCCGCCGGGAATGCGGCTGCCAAGCCAGAAGGCGGCGACGCCGCTGCCACGCCAAGAGGCGGCGACGCCGCCTGGGCCGAGAACGCCTTCCCCCGCGGCCCGCGCGATGCCATCGCGCATTGGTCCCGTCGCTGCGATGCCGCCTTGGCCGATACCGTGCTGGACGGGCTGCGCACGCCCGGGCGCATCCGCGCGCTGATCGTCGCGCGCCTGGGCATGGCAGCACCCCACAAGGAGGCGCTGCGCCAGGCGCTGGCCATGCTGGCGGCACCCTGGAACGCGCCGCTGGCCGCGAAGCTGACCGCCGAGACGGTCAGCGCCATGTGGTATGCCGCCGGCGACACTTCGGCCGATTTCTCCTGGTACACCCGCCGCGCCACGCTGGCCGCGGTCTATGGCACGACGCTCGCCTTCTGGATGACCGACACATCGGACGACATGGCGCCGACCCTGGCCTTCCTCGATCGCCGGCTGGAAGGCCTGGCAAAGCTGAACAGAAAGCCCCGTGCCGCTTGAAGTGATTGCCGTAAACACCTGAAATACAACAATTCCGTCAGGGCTTCGCGTGACCCCTTTTTCCGGCTAGAACCAACCACCGTTCATCACCTGGGGAGAGCAGGCCCATGGCCGCCACCAACACCCGTTTCCGTTCCATGCTGGCCGGTGTCGCGCTTGCGGCCCTGGCCACCCCGGCCATCGCGCAGCAATGCATCCCGGCCAGCCAGCAGGCCTCGTTCAGCGCCTATGCGCTGCAGAACTACCTGATGGTCATGGCCATCACCTGCGACCGCCAGGATGACTACAACCGCTTCGTGACGCAGCACCGCGCGCTGCTGGGCGGCGTGGAACGCGACCTGCGCAACCACTTCTCCCGCCATGGCGGCGCGCGTGCGCATGACCTGTTCAAGACCAACGCGGCGAATGGCAATTCCCAGGCCAATCTGCGCCAGGGCAACCTATTCTGCGGCAACACCGCCCAGGCCTTCCCCACCGTGCTGCCGATGACCACGCGCGACCAGATGGCCCAGTATGCCCAGACCAACCGTATCGGCGCGGATTTCGTGCCGCCGGTCTGTGCCGGTTCTACCGCCACGCCGGCCGCCACCCAGCGCCCGCAGGGCCAGCAGCCGCAAGGCCAGCAGCAGCCGCGCCCGCAGGGTCAGCCCGCGCAGCCGCGCCCGGCCAGCCAGCCGGCGCAGCCTCGTCCGGCCCAGCCGGCCGCCACACCGCGGAGCTGATCTGTGTTGAGGGCCTGATCCTTTCAGGCTGGTTCAGCCTGAAGGGATCAGACCCTAACGCGCCTCTGGCGGCACGAATTGCCGCCAGAAACCGGGCCGTGGGGCTTGTGCCCCGTAGCCTTGCAGTCGGTCCGCGGCCAGGCCGACCAGGCCCTGCGCATCGCCGCCCTTGCGCGCCAGATAGGCGTCCAGCGCGGCCACGGCACCACTGATCACGGCAAAGCCGCTGACCATTACCGCGCTGGTCATCTCCACGGCGCTCGCACCCGCCAGCAGCATGCGCGCCACATCCTCACCACTGCGTGCGCCATTGGTGCCAAGCAGCGCGAAGCCCGGCCCGCAGCGCGCGCGTGCCTGTGCCAGGCAACGGCAGGTCAACGGCAGTGACCAGGCGCCGCCGATGGCGCCCGAGGTGCCGAGCATGGGCGCCTGCGTCTCCAGATCCGGAACCATGGCCAGGAAGCGGCCCATGACGATGGCGGCATCCGCGCCGCCATCCATGGCCGCGCTGGCGAGTGCGCCAACATCCTCGGACTGCCCGGTCAGCTTGATCCAGAGCGGCAATGAGGTGGCTGCGCGGATGTGCGCGGTGATTTCGCGCACGCGGGCGGCCGCGCGTTCGGTGATGATGGCACCTGCCGCCGCTTCCGGACCGTGCGGGGCGCCGATGTTGAATTCCAGCGCGCGCAGCCCGAAGCCCTGGATGCGCGATGCCATCTCCGCCGCGCGATCCAGATCGGCCAGGATCAGCGAGGGGATGACATAGGCGCCGACGCGCGCGGCCTCGGCGTCCAGGTCCGCCAGTTCTTCCATCCAGCTGTCGAAATCGCGCTGCATCAGCCCCGAGCGGCCAAACAGCGAGGCATCGGGCGGCGGCGCGAAGTCCCAGGGCAAGGGCCGCCATTGGCTGTCGAGCAACACGTAATCCGTGCCATCCAGCTGTGCCCGCGCGGCAGGGCTTTCATTGACAGATTTCGCGACCACCCCGGCGGCCCCGGCGGCGAGTGCGGCGCGGATGCCGCCCGCGGTCATGGTGTGCTCGCCACTGCCGGCGATGATGGGATTCTTCAGTTCCAGCCCGCCGCAGCGGACTGCCAGCCTGCGATCGTGCCGGCCATCGGCCGGCGCGTGAATCGCCGGCTCAGATGCATCAGGCATATTCAGGCCGCGCCGGCGTGAAGACATCCAGGTTCAGCACCGGCTCGTCGCCCACCACCACGCCGTGGTGCATGGCGTTCGGCGGCACCACCAGGCAGCCGCCGGGGCCGAGCCTGTGCACCTCGCCCTCGATGTGGAAATCAATCTTGCCCGCGATGATGTAGACGATCTGTTCATTCGGGTGATTGTGCGGTTTCGGCTCATGGCCCGGGTGCAGCCGGTGAAGCGCGATGGTGGCACCCGTGCCTGTGAAACCCTTGCGTTCCACGCCTGGGCGGACCGTGGTCCAGGGGATGGCGCTCCAGTCTATCTTCGGGATCATGCTCATTGCCTTTCAATGTTCGCCGCGCGGATCACGCGGCCCCAGAGCTCGGTCTCGGCGCGCAGCAGCGCCAGCAATTCCGAGGGTGTGCCGCCGATGGGCTCGACCGCCAGCGGTTCGAGGCGCGCGCGAATCTCCGCCTCGCGCATAATGCGCGCCAGTTCGCGGTGCAGGCGTTCGGTGATGGCCGCCGGCATGCGCGCGGGGCCGGCCACGCCGTTCCAGGTGCGCACGGCGTAGTCGGGCATGCCCTGTTCGGCCACCGTCGGCACATCGGGCAGGCGGGCGATGCGCGTGGGCGATGTGACGGCCAGCGCCCGTAGCCGCCCGCCCTCGATGCCCGGCAGCGTGGTGGCGGCAACTTCCATCGCGGCCGCGATGTCGCCGGCCATGGTCGCGGTCAGCAATTCGCCGGTGGAGCGATAGGTGACGATCTCCGCCCCCGCCAGCCCGCCCATGGACTGGAACAGCGCCAGCGAGAGATGCAGCGCCGTGCCCACGCTAACCGAACCCAGATTCACCCGTGCGCCGGGCGCCAGTGCGGCGGCGATCAGCGCGCGCAGATCGCCATAGGGGCTGTTGGCCGCGGTAACGATGGCGTGGTGGAAGAAGGCCAACTGGCTGACCGGCGTGAAATCATCGATCGGGTGATATGGCAGGGTGCGGAACAGATGCGGCGCGGTGGCGGCGGTGGCGGTGACCAGCAGCAGCGTGTGGCCATCGGGGGCGGCGCGCGCGACGGTTTCAGATGCAACGATACCGCCGGCGCCAGGGCGGTTCTCGATCACCACCGGTTGGCCCAGTGCTTCGGCCAGGCGGGGTGCCACCAGGCGTGCGGTGGTGTCGCCCACGCCGCCGGGCGCGAAGCCCACGATCCAGCGAATGGGCCGGTCCGGCGCCCAGGGTGCCTGGGCCAGGGCAGGCGCAGCCAGGAAGGGCAGGGCGCGGCGGGTGAGCTTGGCCGCTCCGCGGCGGGGGATCATTGGCGCTGTACCCCAGCCAGCTCGGCCATGCGCCCCCATTCGGCGACAGCCTGCGGAATCAGCGCGGCCAATTCTTCCGGAGAGGAGGGTTCGGGCACGCCGCCCATCTCGATCAGCCGGCTGCGGATGCCGGGATCACCCAGCGCACGGCGTACCGCGCGGTTCATCGCCTCCACCTGGGGGCGCGGCGTGCCGGCGGGGAAGGCGATGGCGTTCCAGCTGCGCACATTATAGCCGGGCAGGCCGGATTCCGCGGCGGTGGGGATGTCAGGCAGCGTGGGGAAGCGCGTGGGTGCGGCGACCGCCAACACGCGCACGCGGCCTGCACGCACCTGGCCCAGCATGGGCGCCAGCAGCTCACCCGCCACCTGGATTTCGCCGGTGGCCAGCGCGTTGATGAGCTCGGGCGAGGTGCGATAGGTCACGCCCGTCATCGGCGCATTTGCCATGTTGCGGAACAGCTCCGCGCCCAGCTGCTGCGCATTGCCGACCGCGATGGAGCCGATGTTCAGCGCGTTGGGTCGCGCGCGGGCGAGCGCGATGAGTTCGGTCAGGTTGGTGGCGGGAAGTGCTGGGTTCACCGCGATGACGTGGTCGAGCCAGACCATGCGCGCGACCGGCGTGAAGTCGCGCAGCACATCGAAGGGGATGGTGCGGAAGAAGGCGGGCGCGGACATGTCCGACGTCGTCATCAGATAGATGGTGTGGCCGTCAGGAGCAGCGCGCGCGACGGCTTCGCCGGCGATCATGCTGCCGGCACCCGGCCTGTTGTCGACGTCGACCGGCTGGCCGAGTTCCTCCTGGAAAACGGGTGCCAGCATGCGCGCGGTGATGTCGCCCGCACCGCCCGGCGCGAAGCCCAGGATGAAGCGGATGGGGCGCGTGAAGAGCGGTTGTGCGAGGGCGGGCGCGGCCAAAAGCGCCGGCCAGGCGCGGCGGGCAAGCTTGGCCGCTCCGCGGCGGGTGATCAGCATGGGCTTCCTCCGTTCATGGTGAACCGTAGCCACCGCCGCCGGGGGTTTCCATCAGAACCTCGTCGGTCGGTTGCATCACCATCTTGCGCGCTTCGTTGACCGGCGCGCCGTTGATCAGGAAGCGGCCCGGCGCGCCGCCGCCGCCGCCATCCAGCCCATCGGGGCCAAGATCGGTGCGGCTGGCCACCGCGTTCAGCAGCCAGGGCGATGCGGTCAGCAGGCGGTAGCCGATGCATTGCCCATCGCCGCCCGGCTGCGCGCCGGCACCACCCGAACCGCGGCGCAATTCCTTGCGCGTGAACAGGATGGGCATGGCCGCTTCCAGCACTTCGACAGGCACGGCGGCCACGCCTGTGGGATAACAGGTGGCCGAGAGGCCGGGCTTCATCCGCCGCGCGCCCATGCCGCCCGAGTAGTTGAACATGCTGGAGGTGAAGGGCCGGTCCGCTTCGTCGCGGCCCTGGATCTGGATGGTCCAGACCGCGCCGCTGCCCTCGGCCGGGACGCGGTCCGGCAGGATATGCGCGAGCGCCTTGAGGATGGGGAAGGGCACATACATGCCGACGACGTGGCGCGCATTGACGGGCGCGGGGTAGCGGCAATTCACGATGCTGCCTTCGGGTGCGATGACCCGCACGGGCTTGAGGCTGCCCCAGTTGTTCGGCAGGTCCGGGTCCAGCGAGGCGCGCACCGCGAAGTTCGCATAGGCCGCAGTGTAGTTCAGCACCACATTGATCCCGATCGGGGCTTCGGGAGAGGAGCCGGCGAAATCGATGATGAGTTCGCCCGCGACATTGTCCACCGTGACCGCGGCCTTCAGCGTGATGCGCGTGCCGCCGGGGACGTCGAAGGTGCTTTCGCCATGCCAGGTGCCGGCGGGCAGCGCGCGGATGGAATTGCGCGTCGCTTCCTCCGAGCGGCGCAGCACGTTGTCGGACAGCGATTCGATATCCGCCAGGCCCGCGCGGTCGCACAGCGCGTTCAGCCGTTCGGCGCCGACACGGCCGGCGGCGATCTGCGCGGAGAGATCGCCCATCACGTGGTCCGGCGTGCGGACATTGCGGCGGATGATGTCGTGCAGCAGCTCGTTGGGGCGGCCGGCCTCGTGCAGTTTTGCCAGCGGAATCCACAAGCCCTCTTCATGCACGTCGCGTGCGCCGGCACCGACGCCATAGCCGCCGATATCGGTGTGGTGAATCGTGCTGCCGAAGAAGCCAATGCAGCGCATATCGCGCCCATTGGGCCGGAACACCGGCGTCATGATGGTGATGTCGAAGAAATGGCCCGCCGAAAGCCAGGGGTCGTTGGTGATCAGCACATCGCCGGGTGAGAGCGTGTCGGGCGGAAAGCGCTGCACGAAATGCTGGCCGGCGGCGGCGAGCGAATTGATGTGGCCGGGCGTGCCGGTGACGGCTTGCGCGACCATCCGGCCCTGGCGGTCGAACAAGGCGGTGGCGAGGTCACCTGCCTCACGCACGATGGGGCTGAAGGCGATGCGTTGCAGCGCGCGCGCCTGGTCGCTGACGGTGGAGATCAGGTTGGACCAGAGGATTTCGAGTTCGATGCCGTCCATCAGCGTTGTCCCACAATCGCGCCGCTTGCGTGCACATGCGCATCCCACCCGCGCGGCAGCACGATGGTGGTCTCGCGCTCCTCGATGATCGCAGGCCCCGCGATCCGCGCGCCGACGGACAGCGATGCGCGATCGAAAACCGGCCACTCGGCCTCACCATCCAACGCGATCATGCGATGCCCACGCGGCGCCGCGCTGCCGCCGATGGGCGGTGGCGCCGCGGCCCCTTGCGGCTCCGGCCCGCGCGCGACGATGCGCCAGGACACCATCTCCAGCGCAACATCCGGCAGCGTCAGCCCATACAGCGCGTGGTACGCGGTCTCGAAACCCGCGCGGATCGTCGTGGCGTCCAGCGCGGCCACGTCAAATGTGACCTCGTTCTGCTGGCCGACATAGCGCGCGTCGGCGGCCTGATCGAATTGTGCGGCGGTGGCGGGCACGCCGGCCTCGGCCAGCGCTGCCTCGCCCTCCGCGCGCATCGCGCCGATCAGCGCATGCACCGCATCCCAGTCCAACTCGTCCAGCCGTACCAGCGCGCTTCGCGCCAGGTCCAGCCGCACCGGCGAGACCAAGGTGCCGAATGCCGACAGCACGCTGGCCATCGCCGGGAACACCACCTGCCGGCAATCCAGCAATTCCGCCACGCGCGCCGCATGCACCGGCCCCGCGCCGCCGAAGGCCAGCATCGGCAGCCCGCGCCAATCCACGCCGCGATCGGTGGCATGCGCACGCGCGGCGGCTGCCATCTGCTCACACACCACCTGGTAGACGCCGCGCGCCGCACCCAGCGCATCCACGCCGAGCTTGGCACCCAGTGCACCCAGTGCGGCGCGCCCGGCATCGGCATCCAGCGCCATGTCGCCGCCCAGGAAGCGCGCGGGGTCGAGCAGGCCCAGCACCACATCCGCATCCGTCACCGTGGGCTGCGCCCCGCCGCGCCCGTAGCAGACCGGGCCTGGCTCGCTGCCGGCACTTTTCGGCCCGACCTTCAGCAGGCCGAGCCCATCCACATGCGCGATGGACCCGCCGCCCGAGCCAATCTCGATCATGTCGATCGACGGGATGGTCAGCGGAAAACCACTGCCGGGCTTGTAGCGATAGCGGCGATCCACCTCGAATTCGCCGGAGATCAACGGCGCGCTGTCCAGGATCAGGCAGGCCTTCGCGGTGGTGCCGCCCATGTCGAAGGAGAGCAGCCGCGGCAGGCCTAGCACGCGCGAAAGATGCGCAGCGGCAAGGGCACCTGCGGCCGGCCCGCTTTCGATCATCCGCACCGGCAGGCGCCCCGCGGTGGGGGTGCCCACCACGCCGCCATTGGACAGCATGATCAGCGGCGCATTGGGGAAGCCGCGCGTGGCCAGCCCCTCCGCCAGGCCGGCCAGATAGGGCTGCACGATGGGCTGCGTATAGGCGTTGATCGCGGTGGTGGAAGCGCGCGGCCATTCGCGGATTTGCGGCGAGACTTCCGACGAAATCGACACCGACAAGGACGGCGCCAGCGCGCGCATGGCGTCACGCACCGCGACTTCATGCGCGCCATTGCGATAGCCGTTGATGAAGCAGATCGCAGCCGCCGCGAAGCCTTCGCGCGCCAGGCGCAAACCCAGTGCTGCGGCGGCTTCCAGGTCGGGCGCGGTCATCACCGTGCCATCGGCCAGCATGCGCTCGCGCAGCGTGAAGGTGTCCGCCGGGCCCATCAGCGGCGGCGGAAATTCGATCAGCGGATCGAACATGTCGCAGCGATGTTCGTTGCGGATCAGCAGGACATCGGCAAAGCCCTCGGTGGTGATGAAGGCGGTGCGCGGGCCGCGGCGTTCGATCACCGCATTGGTCACCAGCGTGGTCGCGTGCACCAGCACGCCATTCACATCCGCCGGGCGCAAATTCGCACGACTCAGCGCCAATTCCACCGCACGGAAAAACCCCTCCGCCAGATCGCGATGCGTGGTCAGCGTTTTGTCGGTGAAACACCTGCCATCGGCCAGGCGCAGCACCACATCCGTGAAGGTGCCGCCGATATCGACGGCCAGGCTGTGGCCCTGCGTTTCCTGTCCCATGGGGCGGAAGCCTCCGCCCCGTGGTTCAGCGCGTCAAGTGACGCCCGCGCGTCAGCGCGTTAAGTGAATCCAGCGCGTCAGCGCATCAGGTCTCTGGGTACCGGCATGCCGGGCAGCGATGCCAGCGTGCGGTCCACCAGCGCTGGCATGGCGGCGAGCAGCTTCTGCCGCGCCTCGGCATCGCCTGCGCGGCAGGCGCGTTCCAGGGCGGCGGCGGCATCGCGCAGCGCGCCGCAGCCGAAGGTGCCGGCCGCGGCCAGCAGCGTGTGCGCCTCATCCTCGATGCGCGCCACGTCATCGCTCGCCAGCATGCGATGCACGCGGGCGCGGGTTTCCTCGGTGAAGACGTGGATCAGGCGCGGCAGGCGGCCGGGGCCGACGGCGATGCGCAATTCTTCCAGTGTCTCGCGGTCCAGCAATGGCACGGCGCCACCGGGCTCTGGCACCGGTGCGACGGCGCGCACGCGGCGCGGCTTGGCGTTCAGCGCCGAGTCCACCGCAGCCAGCAAAGCCAGCTTGTCGATGGGCTTGGAGAGGTAGCCATCCATGCCCGCTTCGATGCAGCGTTCGGCGTCACCGGGCATGGCGTTTGCGGTCATCGCGATGATCGGCACGCGGCCATGGCGGCCGGGCAGGTCGCGGATTTGTCGCGTGGCAGCGTAGCCGTCGATCAGCGGCATCCGCACATCCATCAGCACGAGATCGTACTCGCTGGATTGCACGGCGGAGATGGCCTCCGCGCCATCGCGCGCGAGATCGACGGTATAGCCCGCCTTGCGCAGCATGGCGGCGGCGACGAGCTGGTTCACCTTGCCGTCCTCGGCCAGCAGGATGCGGCCATGCGCCAGCGGCAGGCCGGGATGCGAGGCCTCGGCGCTGGGGGCCAGGCGCGAGGGTGGCGCACCCGATTCCGGCACCGGCACCAAGGGCAGGTCGAAGAAGAAGGTGCTGCCCTTGCCGGGCGTGCTGTCGACGGCGATCTGCCCGCCCATCAGCTGGACCAGGCGCTTGCAGATGGCCAGGCCAAGCCCCGCGCCGGGGCGGCCATTGGCATCGGCCTCCTGGCCGATGAAGCGGCCGAAGAGACGCGCGCGCACCGCCTGGGGAATGCCCACGCCGGTGTCGGTGACGGCGATGCCCAGGCGGCCGTCGGGCAGTGCGGCCAGGCGGATTTCGACACTCCCGCGCGAGGTGAATTTCACCGCATTATCCGCGAGGTTCAGCAACACCTGGTGCAGGCGCTTCGAGTCGCCGATCATTTGCGCGGGCAAATGGTGATCAAGGCTGGCGGAGAGCGCCAATCCCTTCTCGGCGGCAGCCGGCGCGACCAGGTCCAGCACCTGCGCCACGGGGTCGGCGAGGTTGAAGGGCTCGGCCCGGATATCGAGCTTGCCGGCCTCGATGCGCGAGAGGTCGAGCAGTTCATCGACCGTGGTCAGCATGATGCGCGCGCAGCGTGCGGCGGTGTCGGCATAGGCGCGCTGTTCAGCGTCCAGACCGGTATCCAGCAGCAACGAGAGAGTGCCCATCACGCCATGCAGCGGCGTACGCAGCTCGTGGCTCATGAAGGCCAGAAAGTCGGTCTTTTCCTGGTTGGCGCGATCGGCGTTGCGGCGGGCGGCGATCGCCTGGCGCTCGGCCTTCACGCGTGCGGTCACGTCATGTTGGATGCCCACGAAGGCGACCAGCCCACCGGCGCTGTCGAACACCGGGGACATGCGCAATTCATTGATGAAGCGGCGGCCATCCTTGCGGTAGTTGGTCAGTTCAATGCGGATCGACTCGCGCTGCATGATGGAGCGGCGAAGCGCGTGGATGCCCTCCTTCTCGGTGCGCACGCCTTGCAGGAAGCGGCAGTTGCGGCCGAGGACTTCAAGCGGTTCGTAGCCGGTGATCTTCTGGAAGGCCGGGTTCACGAAGACTAGCGGGCAATCCGGCAGGTTGGGGTCGGCGATGACAATGCCGGTGGGGGCCGCCGCAACCGCCAGCGCCAGCGGGCCGTCGAAGCCCGCCGCCGCGATGGTCTCGAGCGCGCCAGCCAACCAGGCGTTGCCGCCGGTGTCGAAGACGACCTGAGGGCGCTCGCCCTCACTCGTCATAGGTGATGAGTGTGTCACAGGGGACATGAATGCGGCTCCTGCCGCTGAGGAATGACAATTCGATCAGGGTTGCGGCACCGGCGACCGTGGCCCCTGCTTGTTCGAGAAGGCGTATGCAGGCCGCGAGCGTTCCGCCCGTGGCCAGAAGATCATCGACGACGACGACACGCTGGCCTTTCTGCACAGCGTCCGCCTGCATTTCGATTCGGTCCTCGCCATATTCGAGCGAGTAGGAGAGACCCAGTGTGGCGCCCGGCAGCTTGCGCGGCTTGCGCAGCATGATGAAGCCAAGGCCGAGTTGCAGCGCCAGCGGCGCCGCCAGCAGGAAGCCACGCGATTCGATGCCCGCCAGCACCTCCGGCTTGCGCGCCGCCACCAGCGTCGACATCTGGCGCATAGCCTCCGCCCAGGCGGGGCCGTGGCGCAGCAGGGTCGAAATGTCGTAGAACAGGATGCCGGGCTTCGGGAAATCAGGGATGCCGCGGATATGGGCCTTCAGGTCCATCGCGGGCGCCTCGGCAGGGATGATGGCGGTCACGTTCACGCGCGTCGGATTCCTGATTGTTGCTGGGAAGGGGAGATGCAGCAATGCACCCAATCTTTCCGTCTGCGAACAGAGTAGGCTTTCGCTCCCCGACATACAAGCAGAACCATGGGGGTTGCGGGATTTCCTGTAGCGATTATCTGCATTGTCATGTCCCGCGCCAGCACAGCAAGCCTGATTGGAATACTCGGATTTGCAGCTTATGTCGTCGTGGTCATGATACTCGCGGACTTCGTGATCGGGACGCATTGGGCCGTGGAGTTTGTGTTCTTTGCGGTGACAGGAATTCTGTGGGTTTGGCCCGCCAAGTGGTTGATGTTCTGGGGGGCGCGCTAGCGCATTTTCAAGCGAAGCGGACACGCGCAGCGACTCGCAAAATGCGGCAACGCAAAGAGCTGGACCGATTGAATCGCATATGATTGCTGTGAAACCGGTCTAGACGGGAAGCTGCGGCACGCCCACCGCCGCCGGATTTTGTGCCCGGTGCCGCAGCAGGTGGTCCGCCAGCACCAGCGCCAGCATCGCCTCGCCCACCGGCACGGCGCGGATGCCCACACAGGGGTCATGGCGGCCCTTGGTGCGCAGTTCCGTGTTCTCGCCCGCCCGCGTGACCGCCAGGCGCGGCGTCAGGATGGAACTGGTGGGCTTGACCGCGAAGCGCGCCACGATCGGCTGGCCGGTGGAAATGCCGCCGAGCACGCCGCCGGCATGGTTGGCGAGGAACTCCACCGTCCCATCCTGGCGCATGCGCATCTCATCGGCGTTCTCCTCACCGCTCAGGGCCGCGGCGGCGAAGCCATCGCCGATCTCCACACCCTTCACCGCGTTGATGCCCATCAGCGCCGAGGCCAGGTCAGCATCCAGCTTGCCATAGATGGGCGCGCCCAGGCCCGGCGGCACACCCTCGGCCACCACTTCTATCACCGCACCCAGCGAGGAGCCGGCCTTGCGCGTCTTGGTCAGCAGCGGCTCCCAGCGGGCAGCGGCGACGGGGTCGGGGCAGAAGAAGGGGTTTTCATCGACCTGCGCCCAATCCCAGTTTGCGCGGTCGATCCGGTCGGCGCCGATCTGCACCAGCGCGCCGCGGATGGTCACACCCTCCAGCACGCGGCGCGCCACCGCGCCGGCGGCCACCCGCATCGCCGTCTCCCGCGCCGAGGAGCGGCCGCCGCCGCGCGGGTCACGCACCCCGTATTTCCAGTGATAGGCGATATCGGCATGGCCGGGGCGAAAGCTCTCGGCGATCTCGGAGTAGTCCTTGCTGCGCTGGTCCTGGTTGTCGATGTGCAGCGCGATGGGCGTGCCGGTGGTGCGGCCCTCGAACACGCCAGAGAGGATGCGCACCTGGTCCGGTTCCTGGCGCTGCGTCACGAATTTCGACTGGCCGGGGCGGCGGCGGTCCAGGAAGGGCTGGATATCGGCCTCGGACAACGTGATGCCGGGCGGGCACCCATCGACCACGCAGCCAATGGCCGGGCCATGGCTTTCGCCCCAGGTGGTCATGCGGAAGAGATGGCCGAAGCTGTTGTGCGACATGCGGCGTTATTGCCACAGACGCGCGTGATCACCAGAGCCTAGCGATGCCGCAGTCATCGAAAGCAGGGTCGTTGGTGACCAGCGCCAGACCATCGACCATGCATTGTGCGATCAGCATGCGGTCAAACGGGTCCTTGTGCGGGCCAGGCAGCATGCCGGCCACCTGGCCGTGGCGCAGCGATATGGGCAGCATGGAGAAGCCCTGTTCGGTCACTAGCCGCTCCATATCGGCGATCATGGCGGTCACGCCGGGCAGCTTGCCGATGCGGTGCTTGGTGGTGATTTCCCAGCCGGAGACGGCGCTGACCAGGACCTCCTGCCCCGGGGTGGCGATGGCGTCGCGGGCGCGCGGCGAGAGGCGCTCATCACCGGCCAGCCACCAGATCAGGGCGTGGGTGTCGAGCAATAGGCGCAATTACCGCATGCCCCCGTGGCACGGGGGCATGCGGTAGCCTTTGTGAGGGTGATTCATCGCTTCGGTGTTCCGCCTGCGCGGATCACACTGGGTTGTGTGTGTGTGCGATTCACCGCTTCGGCGATGCCGCCTCCGCGGATCACACTCTTTGCTCCCAAGCCGCCAGTTCATCCGGTGGCAGCGGATCCATGATGCTGTCGGGCACGGTGATCTGGCCGGCGAGCGCGCCGAATTGCCGCCGCGCGCCGGGCGGGTTCAGGGGCACCAGCTTGCAGGCCGGGTGCTTGCCGCGGGCGAGGATGATCTCCTCCGCGGCCTCGGCCCGCGCGACCAGCTGGGAGAGGGTGGTCTTGGCGGCGTGGATGGTGACGGGGGTCAGCGCGGTCATGGGAGGTATTTAGCTAACCAATCGGACCATATGACCAAAAATCACCCCGCCGGCAGCATGATGAAGACCACCGCGGCCGCCAGGCAGGCCATGGCGGCGAAGTAATTCCAGCGCAGCGCCCTCCCCAGGAAGGCCACGGAAAACACCGCGAAGACGGCGAGCGTGATCACCTCCTGCATGATTTTCAGTTGCTGGCCGGTGCAGGCGCCATAGCCGATGCGGTTGGCCGGCACCGCCAGGCAATACTCGAAGAAGGCGATGCCCCAGGAGAACAGGATGGCGGTCCAGGGCGGCCAATGCGGCGGGCAGTACCAGGCGAAGGTCATCAGGATATCGCTGCCCAGCAGCAGCGGGGCCGTGGCGAGATAGGGCGACATGCGGGCCTCGGGCGGCGGGGCCACAAAACGTTAGGCGCTGGCCGGGGCGGCTTCCATCGCGACCTGCGACACCGGGCCATGAAGCCAGCGGACAGAGCAAGGCGTGCATCACTTGCGCGCGACGCGCCCTGCGCCATGCTGCCCGCCCACCTGAGAGGATGCACCGCCATGTCACGCGAAGGGGCACTGACCCGCGCCGCCGCTGTTTTCGACCAAGGGCGCTTCCGCGACCGCCTGGCCGCGCTCGTCGCCTACCCCTCCACCTCGCAGGATGAGGAGGGCGCACCGCACCTCGACCGCTACTTGCGCGATGGCCTTCTGGCCTGGGTGCGCGAACTGGGTTTCGAGGGCGATATCCATCCCAACCCGGTCGAGGGCTTCGGCCCCATGCTGGTGGCCCGCCGCATCGAGGACCCCGCGCGCCCCACCATCCTGCTCTACGGCCATGGCGACACGGTGCGTGGCCTCGCGGACCAATGGACCCCCGGCCTCGACCCCTGGGTGCTGACCGAACAGGACGGCCTCTGGTACGGCCGCGGTTCCGCCGACAATAAGGGCCAGCACGCCCTGAACCTGACCGCGCTGGAAGCGGTGCTGGCCGAACGCGGCGGGCGGCTTGGCTTCAACGTGACGCTGCTGATCGAAACCGCCGAGGAACGCGGCAGCCGGGGCCTGCGCGAATTCGTCGCCGCCAACCGCGAGCTCCTGGCCGCCGATGCGCTGATTGCCAGTGACGGCCCGCGCGTCACCCCCGACCTGCCTACCATCGCCACAGGCACCCGCGGCACCTTCCATTTCGACTTGGCGGTGCGGCTGCGCCCCGGCGGCGTGCATTCCGGCCATTGGGGCGGGCTGACGCGCGACCCCGCCATCATCCTGGCCCACGCGCTGACCACGCTGATGGACCGCAACGGGCGCATCCTGGTCCGCGACTGGCTGCCCGCCCAGGGCGTGCCGCCGGCGGTGCGCGATGTGCTGCAAGGCTGCCCGGTGGGCGGCGGCGGAGAGGCTGCGACCATCGACGAGGGCTGGGGCGAACCTGGCCTGTCCTCGGCCGAAAAGGTCTATGGCTGGAACAGCCTGATCGTGCTGGCCATGGTCTCGGGCCGGCCGGAAAACCCGGTCAACGCGGTGGCGCCCGATGCGCGGGCCACCTGCCAGATCCGCTACACGGTGGATACCGACCCGGCGGTGTTCGGCCCCGCATTGGAACGCCATCTCGTCGCCCATGGCCTGGCGGATCTGGTGCGCATCGAAAACGCCGGCATCCGCATGCCCGCCTCCCGCACCGCGCCCGACAACCCCTGGGTGCGCTTCGCGGCCGAGAGCATGGAACGCACGCTGGGCACCCGCGTGCAGGTCATCCCCAACGCCTCCGGGGGGCTGCCCGGCGATGTCTTCGTGGACCATCTGGGCGTCCCGCTGGTCTGGATTCCGCACAGCTACAATGGCTGCAAGCAGCACGGCCCGGATGAACACGTGATCCCCGGCATCCTGCGCGAGGGGCTGCTGGGCTTCACCGGCCTGTGGTGGGATATCGGTGAGCGATGACGGTGGGGGCTGTCTCCAACCATCGCATCGTGGCGCCGGCTGCGGTGGTGGAGCGGGCGGGGGGAATCGAACCCCCGACATTCAGCTTGGGAAGCTGACGTTCTACCTCTGAACTACGCCCGCGATGCCGACACCTTAGCTGAGGCGGGGGCACAAAAAAAGCCCCGGCGGATTGCTCCGCCGGGGCCGATATGTGCGAGCGATCAATC
>JAPLOK010000111.1 GCA_026400775.1 Alphaproteobacteria bacterium
TCACCATGCTCAACAAGGAGTACGGGACATTCCCGACTCCCGGAATTTCAATTACTTCTGGAATTTCGGCGCGCTGGCGATGATCAACCTGATGATCATGATCGCAACCGGCATCTTTTTGGCCATGAACTACACGCCGCATACCGCCTATGCCTTCGACAGCGTCGAACGCATCATGCGTGACGTGAACTATGGTTGGTTGATCCGCTATGTTCACATGAACGGCGCCTCGATGTTCTTCATCGTGGTCTATATCCATATTTTCCGTGGTTTGTATTATGGCTCCTACAAGGCGCCGCGCGAGCTGCTCTGGATGCTGGGTGTCACCATCTTCCTGCTGATGATGGCGACCGCCTTCATGGGCTATGTGCTGCCCTGGGGTCAGATGTCCTTCTGGGGCGCGACGGTGATCACCAACCTGTTCAGCGCCTTCCCCATCGTCGGTCAGCATATCGTGACATTGCTGTGGGGCAGCTTCAGCGTCGATAACGCGACACTGAACCGGTTTTTCAGCCTACACTACCTGCTGCCCTTCGTGATCGTGGGCGTGGTCTTCCTGCATGTCGCGGCGCTGCACATCACGGGGTCCAACAACCCGCTGGGCATCGAGCCGAAGGGCCCGCAGGACACCATTCCCTTCCACCCGTACTACACGGTCAAGGATACGGTGGGCATCATTGTCTATTTGATGGTGTTCGCCTTCCTGGTTTTCTTCATGCCCAATTACCTGGGCCATCCGGATAACTACATCCCGGCGAACCCGCTCTCGACGCCCGCGCACATCGTGCCGGAATGGTACTTCCTGCCCTATTACGCCATCCTGCGCGCGGTGCCGGATAAGCTGGGCGGCGTGGTGCTGATGTTCGCCTCCATCCTGGTGTGGTTCCTGCTGCCCTGGCTAGACACCAGCAAGGTGCGCAGCATGAAGTTCCGCCCGGTGGCGCGCCTGTTCCTGATCCTGTGGGTGTTTGCCTTCTTCGTGCTGATGTATTGCGGAGCGATGCCGGCTGAACAGCCCTATGTGCTCATCAGCCAGATCGCGACGGCCTATTACTTCGCGTATTTCCTGGTTGTCCTGCCTGCCCTGGGCAAGCTCGAGAGAACACCGCAACTGCCCGAAAGCATCGCCCGCGCGGTGCTGGGGGATCGTGTAATGGGTGGCGGACCGATGCCTGCCGGCGCTACTGCCAAGCCGATGGAGAAGGCCTGAACCATGAAGCGTTTCCTCAAGGTCTTCGCCGTGCTGGCGGGGTTCTCGGCGGTGGCAGTGCCGGCGGCCGTCTATGCGGCCGGCGAATACGACAAGCCGCGCGACGCCCGCTTCGGCTTCGCCAGCCTGCTGGGCAGCTTTGACCGCGCCTCCGCCCAGCGCGGCTTCCAGGTCTATAACGAGGTCTGCTCGGCCTGCCATGGCCTGCGCCTGCTCTCCTACCGCAACCTGCTGGAAATCGGGCTGACGGAAGAACAGGTCCGCGCCATCGCCGCCAATGTACAGGTGACCGATGGCCCCAACGACGAGGGCCAGATGTTCGAGCGGCCGGGCCGCCTGCCCGACCGCTTCCGGCGCCCCTTCGCCAATGAACAGGCCGCCCGCGCGGCCAATAACGGTGCCTATCCGCCCGACCTTTCGGTGATCGTGAAGGCGCGGCACAACGGCGCGAACTATATCTATTCGCTGCTGACCGGCTATCGCGACCCGCCGGCCGGCATGACCTTGGGCGATGGCATGAACTACAACCCGTATTATCCGGGCCGTCAGATCGCCATGGCCAATGTGCTGAATGACGACCAGCTGGAATTCGCCGATGGCACCGCCGCCACCGCCGACCAGATGGCACGTGATGTCGTCACCTTCCTGGCCTGGGCCTCCGAGCCTGAGACCGAGCAGCGGCGCCGCATGGGCATTCGCGTGCTGATCTTCCTCGCGGTGGGCGGCTTCCTGGCCTATGCCGTCAAGCGCAAGATTTGGGCCGACTTGAAGGTCAAGCCGGCGTGATGAAGCGTCATTGATGATGGCGGGCGACCCCGTCCCCGCCATTTCAGAAGCGGCCGCCACCGATGAGGTGGCGGCCGTTTTTGCTGATATCCGCGCCACATTGGGCGTGCAGGTGGTGAACCTGGTCTGGCGGCATCTGGCCACCATGCCGGGCGCGCTGCAGGCCTGCTGGGCGGCGCTGCGCCCGGCCTATGCGGCGGGCGTAATCGAGGATGCGGCGGCCGCATTCCGCGCTGGCCTGGCGCTGCCCGTGTTGCCGCCGTGGCGCGGCGTGCCGCCCGGGGCGCGCGATGTCATGGCCAGCTATGACCGCAGCAACAGCATGAACCTGCTGGCCGTCCTGGCGATGATCGCGCGCATCGACGGGGCTGCGGCTGGCAATGCCCCCAGGCCGCCCCGCGCCCCGCCGCCGCCTGGCCCGGCCCTGCCGCCCTTGCCGCCAGACCTGCCGCCAGAACTCGCCGCCCATGTCCAGCGCCTGAACCTGATCGGCGCGCGTGATGGCGGGGCGCTGATGGCCAGCATGTGGCGGCATTTGGCCCATTGGCCGGATGTGCTGGCCGATGCCGAGCGCGTGCTGGCCGGCATCGATATCGGTCCGGTGATCAGCGCCTCGCGCAGCGCCGCCGAGGCCGCCGCGCGTGCCATCCCGCCCGCCATGGCGCCGCATCTGCCCCCGCCCGCAACCCGCGCCGCGCTGGTGCTGTTCGCCGACCACGCGATCGGCAAGATGGTGCCCATCTGTGCGGCGTTGCGCCGCGCCGCAGCCTGACGCACAACGCCGCCGACCCACGCGAGAGAGAAGCATGACCCAGAATTTCGAACCCGTCATCGGCATGATTGGCGGCTCCGGCCTCTATGACATTGACGGTCTGGAGGAGCGCGAATGGCGCCGGGTTGAGACCCCCTGGGGCGAGCCTTCGGATGAACTGCTCTTCGGCCGGCTTTACGGCGTGCGCTGCGTCTTCCTGCCGCGCCACGGAAGGGGCCATCCGCGCCCGCCCTCGGCGCTGAACTACCGGGCCAATATCGATGCGCTGAAGCGTTCGGGTGTCACCGAGATCATCTCGCTCTCGGCGGTCGGCTCGTTGAAGGCGGAGCACCCGCCCGGCCATTTCGTGCTGGTGGACCAGTTCATCGACCGCACCTTCGCGCGCGAGAAATCCTTCTTCGGCGTGGGCTGCGTGGCGCATGTCTCGGTCGCGCACCCGACCTGCCCGCGGCTGACCGATGCGCTGGAAGCCGCCGGCCAGGAACTGGGCCTGCCCATGACGCGCGGCGGCACCTATCTGGTGATGGAAGGCCCGCAATTCTCCACCAAGGCCGAGTCGCTCATGTACCGCCAATGGGGTTGCGACGTGATCGGCATGACCAACATGCCTGAGGCGAAATTGGCCCGCGAGGCTGAGCTTTGCTACGCCTCCGTCGCCATGGTCACCGACTACGACTGCTGGCACCCCGACCATGATCATGTCACGGTGGACCAGGTGGTGAAGGTCCTGTTAGGCAACGCCGATAATGCGCGCGCGCTCGTCAAGGCGGTGGTGCCGAAGCTTGCCGCGCCGCGCGGGCCTTGCCCGGCCGGCTGCAACACTGCGCTGGACCACGCGCTGATCACCGCGCCCGAGAAGCGCGACCCCGCGCTGCTGGCCAAGCTGGATGCGGTGGCGGGGCGGGTATTGGCCGGTTGACCGACCGCGTCCTGGTCCTGGATATCGAGACGCTGCCAGACCTCGAGGCCGGCCGCGCGCTGGTCGGCCCCGATGTGCCGGATGACGCATTGCGCGCGACGCTGGGCGCCTGCTACGCGCGGGAAGGTCAGGACCCGGCCACCGCCTTCCTCAAGCCCCCCTTACACAAGCTGGCCGTGCTGGGCGTGCTGCGGGCCGAGCGCGACGCGCCGGACGAACCCTGGCGCATCAGCCAATGCATCGCCCGCGGCACCGATGCCTTCGACGAACCCACCCTGCTGGCGCGGCTGGATGCGGCACTCGCGCATGGCCCGCTGCTGGTCGGCTTCAACACTTCGGGCTTCGATGTGCCGGTGCTGCGCTACCGCGCGCTGGCTACGGGCGTTGCCATGCCCCATCTGCTCGGCCTGGGCGGGCGGCAATACACGCATCGCTACAGCGCGGCGCATGTGGATTTGTGCGAGCGGCTTTCGGGCTTTCGCGCCAGCCCGCCGCCCAGCCTGGCCGAGGCCTGCGCGCTGCTGGGCATTCCCGCCAAGGGAGCCATGACAGGGCTGGATGTGGAACCCGCGATCGCCGCCGGCCGCATGGCGGAGGTCTCGGCCTATTGCGAGACGGATGTGGCCGCGACCTGGCTGCTCTGGCTGCGCTGGATGCAGGCCACGGGTGCGATGCCAGCCGAGGCTACGCGCGACAGCATGGCGGCTTTCGCGCGTTGGGCGGAACAGGATGGCCGGGCGCATCTGGCGCCCCTGGGGGAGGCCGCGCAGCGCCTCGCGCTTTAAGGGGCTGGTTCACGTTCCGGCGCCATGCGGCGCCTTCACGATCAGAGCCGGGTCCACGGGTTTGACTCACGCTCCGGCGCCATGCGGCGCCTTCACGATCAGACCCTAGAGCATGCTGTCTTTTGATAGAATCGGGATTCCGGCGCGGCTGAGTTTCTGATTCAAGCTTCCTGCTGGACAGGAGGCCAGCGGGGATGCGGCCATACTCAGACGATTTGCGAGAGCGGGCGTTGGCGCGCGCTGA
>JAPLOK010000167.1 GCA_026400775.1 Alphaproteobacteria bacterium
CCGGGTGTTTCGCGACCACGACGATATCACAGGCCACTGCTGCTATTTCTGGAACCGTCTCGTCGATCAGCCCTGGCGCATCATCTCCATCGGCATGCGCGACTGGGCGCATCGGTACTGATCAGTGGGAATTGGTATAAGGGCCCGCGCCGCCTGGCACTTTGGCCAGGGCCCCAAATACTGCCGCGGCTGCCCCGTCCTGGACCGCGACTGCGGCCTTGCCTGCCCCTATGCCGCCCACGCGCCCACAACCGCCCAGGGCGCCGCCCTGTGGACCGCAGGCACCGCCTGCGTCACCGCCGGCCAGACGCGCCGCCCGGCCACCGCATGCCCCGCCGCGCGCAAGCCGGCGACAAAGCCCTCGCCATCGAACTGCCCGCCCAGCAGCGTGCCATCGGCCTCGCGCCGGATCGCGTTGACGGCGCCGACCAGCGCCGCCTGGCGGGTCAGCCGGTCACAGAGCAGGGCGATGCTCTCCTTGTGCGGCACGGTGACGATGATGCCGCCGAGGTTGCGCAGCCGGCGCAGCCCGTCGACCACGGCGGGCAGGTCCTCGGGCAGCACATGCATGGGCACGATCACCGCATCCTGCCCCACGCCAGCAAAATGCGCGTTCATCGCCGCCGGCGTGCGGACATGGCCGACCGGGTGCGCCAGGATGACGATGACGCGACTATGCCCAGTGATCGAGGCGCGCGTCGAAAAATCCATCAGGGCGCCCCATTGGCGGTCCAGCCGCCATCGACGGAGACCACCGCGCCATTCACGCTGCTGGCCGCGGGCGAGGCGAGGAACAGCGCCATGGCCGCCACCTCCCGGGGCTGCACCAGGCGGCGCTGCGGCGAACGGTGGTGGATGGCCGCGCCATCCAGCCGGCCGCGCGCCAGCAGGTCGGCCACCAGCGCCGTCTCGACATAGCCCGGCGCCAGCGCGTTCACCCGCACGCCCTGTTCCGCCCATTCGCAGGCCAGCGCGCGGGCCAAATTGGCGACGCCGCCCTTGCTGGCGCAATAGCCCGCCCGCCCGGCGCCGCCCACGGCGTGGTAGAGGCTGGCGGTGAACAGCAGCAGCCCTGAGCCCTGCGCCAGCATCCGCCGCCCGCCCGCCTGCGCGGTGAGGAAGGCGCCGGTTAGGTTGATGTCGATGGTGCGGCGCCATTCCTCCTCGCTCAGTTCGATGGTCGGCTTGTTGGCGGAGATGCCGGCATTGGCGTGCACGACATCGACACCACCCCATACGGCATCCATCCGGGCGAAGGCGGTCTCGAGATCGGCGGCGCGCGTCACGTCGCCGCGCGCCACGATCCAGCCCGCCGGCGCATCGGGCACCGGGCTTAGATCGAAGGCGCAGACGCGCGCGCCGCGGGCATGAAACGCGTCGGCTACCGCGCGGCCGATGCCCTGGGCCGCGCCGGTGACGAGCAGGCGCGTGCCAGGCGGCGGCAGGGGTGAGGGGGTGACGTCCTCGGGCGGCATGGCCTCGGTCATGGCAGCGGACATTCCTCCAGAAAGGGCAGGGCGGGATGTGGAAGGGCGAGGCCGCGCCTTAGCGAGCATGCAGGGCCGATTCAGGCCTCAGGCCGTGCCAGCCTGAGGCGATCGGACCTAGATCATGCCGGCAGCGGCGGCAGCATGCGGTCGGCCGCGGGTGGCAGGAAATCGATGCGGAACAGCCGCTCCGCCGGCGCCGGACTCGCCACATCGAAGGCGCGCGCCATGATGGTGACCAGGTTCGCCGCGCGTGCAGGGTCGACATGCCCCACGCCATTCGCCGCGACCGAGGGCGTGGCCAGCACCTCGCGAAAGATGAAGCGCATGCGCTCATCTTCCAGCACCGGATCGGCCAGTTGTTCGCGCGCGCGCACCGCGGCGATGGCGGCCGCCGGTTCGCGCAGCACATCCTTCAGGCCCTGCACGGTCGCGCGCACCACGGCGCGGATCATGTTGGGTTCGGCCTGTGCGAGGGTGGCCGGCACCATCAGCGCATTGCCGTAGATGTCCACGCCGTGGTCGTTGAAGCGAAACATCATGATGTTCGCCGGGTTCGAGCCCAGCGTGCGCAGCGCGAAGAAGGCGCCGGAGATGAAGGCGGTGATGGCATCGGCCTCGCCCCGGAACAGCATAGGCTCGCGCAAGGGCGGCGCCACATTCACCCAGGTGACGCTGTCGGCCGGGATGTTGTTGGCCTGGGCGGAGGCGGGAGACAGCACGCGGCCGGAATCACCCGGCGGTGCCGCGATGCGCTTGCCACGCAGATCAGCCGGCGTGTTGATGCCGCGCCCGCGCAGCGTGATCACGCCGGCCAAGGTGCGGTCGAAATACTGGAACACATTGACCAGCGCGCGGTCGGGATTGTCGGCGTTGAACTTGACCGCGGCACCGGGGTCGCCGAAGCCGATATCGGCGGAACCCGCGCCGACGCGCGTGATTACATCGCCGCTGCCGAAGCCGCGCTGGATCTGCACATTCAGCCCTTCGCGCGTGAAATAGCCACGTTCGGCGGCCAGGAACCAGGCGGAATGGTAGCCCTGTGGCACCCAGTCCAGCATCAGCCGGATCACGCGCGGCTGCGCGATGGCCGGTGTTGCGAGCACGGGCAGGACAGCAAGCTGGCGACGGTTGAGCATGATGGTCTCCTTCAGGCGGTGCGTTTGCGCGTGGCGGCGATCAAGGTTTCCAGAAGCTCGGGCAGGGCGAGTGGCGTGGCATCGCCACCGCCACGGCCAAACGGCCCTGTGGCCTGGCGCGGCGTGACACCCAGCCGCGTAGCGAGGCGCAGCAGCGCGTCATCGCAATGCTCGCGCGTGGGCAGGCAGGTGATGGCCAGTTCCGGCGGCAGCAGGTCATTCACGCCGGTCAGCGCCAGGCGTTCCGCGCCCGCCATGCGCGTCGCCGCGATGCCATGCGCGGCGCGTTCCGCACGGCCCAGCACGAAGCTGCGATGGGTGAGGCCCGGCGCCACCCAGGCGATGCGCTGGTCGAACACACCAGGGAAACGCAGCAGCGTCTTGGCCACCGCATCGGCCATGGCGTTGTGCATCACCACATAGGCGCCCTTCTCGTTCGGCCCCCATTTCCACTGCGTGGCGGAGATGCGCGTGGCGGAGTGATCGGCGCGCCAGGGCGAGACGGCATTGCCGCGATTCTCGAACAGCCCGGGGTCGTCATACTGATGCGCGGGGGAGATGCCTGCATCGTATTCCATCAGGTTCTCATAGGGCACGAAGCCTAGCGGTTCGCTGATCACGGCGCGATGGATCACGGTGCCGTTGCGATGCACCAGCGGTGCGGTGCTGACCGTGGCCGGCGCATCCGCATTGGAGACCAGGCGCGGATCGGCAGGCTGGCTGGGCTGGAAGCCGGCTGCGATCAGCGCGGCATTGATGCGCTTGTGCTCGGTGCTGAGCACATAGGGCTTGGTCTTGGTGCAGGGCAGCAGCAGCAGGATGCGGCGCTTCGCCGGCGGCATTTCGGGCTGCCAGCGCTGATGCGTGAAGTCGAACCAGTCGCGGATGCGCGGATGCTCCAGCGCATCGACATTATCTTGCGGCGAATACAGGCATAGCGAGGGGTCGAGCGTGAAGGGCGGGCGGATCTTCGCCATGCTCTCGCGCACGCGCGTCTCGCGGTCATCGGTGGTGACCATGGCTCAACTCTCCAGGATATCGGCGGGGAAGAGGTCCTCGGGCGCCAGGTCGCGCGTGAGCAGACCTTCGGCGCGCATGTAGCGGATCAGGGTAGCGAACATGGTGCGGTTGGCGGCGAAGCCGGTGGGCCAGTAGTCGTGCCCGAGCAGGCGCTCCGTCTCCTCGATATGCTGGGCCAGCCAGGGCAGCATGGTGAACAGCGTGGCACTGTCATGCAGGCGTTGCTGCGCGATGCGCTGGCTGTCGGCGAAGGCGTTGAGCAGCGCGCGCGGCAGCCAGGGATTGGCCTGCACGATCGGGCGCTTGACCGCGATCAGGTGCATGGGCGGGTGGATGCCGGTCTTGCGGAAATAGCCGAGCTCGGCCGCCATCGGGTCCGCGAAGAGGCGCCCCACCTTGTCCGGATGGGTGAAGAAACTGTCCGGCGCGCGCGCGGTATAGAGCGCATCGATCTCGCCCGCTGCCAGCATGTCCGACAGGGTCTTCTCCGCGCCCGCATGGTCAATGCTGTAGCCGGGCGGGTATTCCTGCGGATGGTCCTCGCCCATGCGCGGTTCGTTCAGCCCGGCATTGACGTAGATGGGGCTGCGCGCCGGCAGGTCGTAGTGTTCGTCGAAGATGCCGCGCAGCCACACGGCGGCCGCCATGTCCCACACCATGGTGCCGATGCGCGCACCGCGCAGATCGGCAGGCTTCGTATAGCCGCGCGCGCGGTTCATGAAGACGCAGGAGAAGCGGAAATGCCGCGAGGGAAACACCGGGATTCCCACGTGATCCGGCGTGCCGCGGTTGAACTGACGCAGCCAAGTGGCGATGGGAAATTCGCAGCAGTCGAATTTGTGCTGCGTCAGCTGCAGGTTGAACAGCGGCTGCAGCGGCATCATGGTCGGCTGCGGCGCGACGCCTTCGATGGGCACGCGGCCTTCGGAGATGGCGCGCGTACGGTCGGCATCGGACAGGCCGATGGTCAGCGGAATCATAGGTGGTCCTTCGTGTGGGCGATCCAGTGATGGGCGATGGCTGCGCGCGGCGTTACCCAGGCACCGGCGGGCAGCAGGTCGAGGAAACGGCGCAGCACATCGAAGCGCGCGGGCTGGCCGGAGACGCGGGCATGCAGGCTGACGGTCATCATCCGCGTCAGCCCCGCGCGTGCCTCGTCGCGCAGCACGAACAGCGCCGAGCGCAGATGCGCGAGGAAATCATCCGCCGTCTGGATGCGGCCATTCATGAAGCGGTTGTCGTTGTGCACAAAGCTGTGGGGGATGATCAGGTGCCGCGCATCACCCACGCGCACCCAATACGGCACATCATCCGCATAGCCATCGGCATCGTAGGTGCTGGGCGAATAGCGCGATTGCCAGCCGATGGGGCGGCGGCCGGTGGCGGTTTCCAAACCCGTGACGGCGGCCGCGATCTCGGCGCGCTGTGTCGCTTCGTCCAGTGTCCAGTGGCGCAGGAAGCGGTTGCCATGCGCCATCACCTCGTGCTGCGGCCGGGCACGGATGGCCTCTGCCAAAGGCGAGTTGCGCAGCAGCGATTGCGCGCAGGCGGAAAGCGTGAGTGGCAGGCCGCGCGCATCCATCTCGCGCAGGATTCGCCATACGCCGGCGCGGGCGCCGTATTCGAACAGGCTTTCAGCCACCAGATCGCGCGTGCCGGCGGGAACTTCGCCTGGGATGGCATCGGTCAGCGCGATGTCGGTCGCGGGATCGCCGTCGGGGATGGAGGGTTCCGCGCCCTCCTCCAGGTTCAGCACCAGCACGACCGCCAGCCGCGCACCGCCCGGCCAGGCGATATCGGGCGTCACGCCGCTATAGCCCAGAAAATCCCTCACAGCGCTTCCACGGCGCCGAGCAGCGCTGCGTCCTGCATCGGGGCGGCCAGCAGCGACAGGCCCACCGGCACGCCATCCACCCGCGCCACCGGCATCGAGACCTGCGGCAGGCGGCACAGGCTGGCCACGCAGGTCAGCGCCAGCGTGCGTTCGCGGAAGGTGATCTGCGCCTGCACGCCGGCGGGGCGGTGCGGCGGCAGGTCATGCGCGGTAGGCAGCAGCAGCATGGTGCCATCGCCCAGCAGCGCATGCAGGCGTACAGCCAGTGCCTCGCGCTGCGGCCAGGCGCGCGCGATGGCGGCGTCGGTGATGGTGGTCGAGAGTTCGATGCGTTCGCGCACGGCGGGCGAGAGGTTGCGGCCCGGCGCCAGCGCCCAGGTGGCATGCGTCGCGTTCAATTCGCCCAGTTGCAGCGGGCGAAAAGTGTCGAGCCAATGCGCAACGCCTTCAGTGTACAGGGTGACCGGTTCGGCCGCGGGCAGCACAGCGCGCAGCGCATCGGCCACGCGCGGTTCGCACAACGCCAGCGCATCCGTGGCGAGCAGCAAGCGACGCGGGCGCGCGGGCGTGATGGGGCCGAAATACGTCTCGCCCACGCGGCGCAGCATCGCGGCATCGCGCGCGAACCATCCGATGGTGTCGAAGCTCGGCGCCATCGGCATCAGCCCGGCGGTGCTGATGCGCCCATGCGTGGTGCGGATGCCGAAGATGCCGCAGAAACTCGCCGGCACGCGCACGCTGCCGCCGGTATCGGTGCCGAGCGCGAAATCAGCAGCCCCGGCCGCAACCAAGGTGGCCGAACCCGATGACGATCCGCCCGGCACGCGATCGGGTGCCGCGGGGTTGGTCGGCGCTCCATCATGCGGGTTCTCGCCGAACATGCCGCAGGCCAGTTCGTCGGTCTTCGTCTTGCCGATCAGCGTCGCACCGGCGGCCAGCAAGGGCCGCAGCGCGGCCTTCGGCCGCGCCCGCCACATGCAATTGCTGCGTGAAGGCGTCGCTCATTCGGCGGCCTTGCGTGCGCCCGCGCGCGGCAGGTCGTAGCTGGCGAGTATGCCATCCACCATCGCCTTGGGCCCGGACCAGTCATGGAAGCGATAGGAATTGCCGCGCGTGACGAAGGGCGCGCCGGAATAGAACATCTCGTATTGCAGATGCCGGCTGCCGAATTCGCTGCCCACCGCATCCCAGGCCAGCTTCATCAGCTTCACGCGGCCTTCGCTGTCGGTGGCGGGGCTGCGCTGGGCGGCGCGGATCAGGCCCTCGATCTCGCCGCCGTCGAAATCCCGCACGGATGACGGCACCATGATCATGCCGCCGCCCGAAAGCCCGCGGATCGCCTCGATGAATTCGGGATAGGTGGTCTGCGCCACCACCTGCGCGGTGCACAACAACGCGCGGTCCGGGACCCAATAGCCGCGATAGTGTTCGCCCTTGGCTTCCATGGCGATGATCAGCGCCTCGATATTGCTGCACTTGGCCGCCAGCAGCCCGAGCGTCTCGCGCGTCTGCGGGAAATTCAGGATGCCGTTCACCTCCGCACTGTGATGCGCGAGGCCCAGCAGGAAGCGCAGCTTCACCATCAGCCGCACAATGCATTGGTGGTTCTGGATCACATGCGCGCGCGTCTCGTGCCACTGCGCCTGCGCCATCTTCAGGTCCCGGTGCACGAACACGCGATCCCACGGGATCTTCACATCATCGAAGAACACCACCGCATCGCTCTCATCGTAGCGGGTGGAGAGCGGATAATCCCATTCGCTTGTGGCCGCCGGCGCATAAGGGCGGCGCGAATGCAGCTTGATGCCGCGCGTGGCGAGCGGCATGGCGGCGGTGAAGGCATAGGCCTCATCACCCGTGCCCAGCGCCTGGAAGCCGCTGACCATGATTTCATCGGCCATCGCACCCGAAGTCGCTAGCATCTTCGCACCACGGATGGTGATGCCGCCGGCATCCTCATCCACGATCTGCGCGACGAGATCCGCTCCTGGCTGGCCGCTCGCCGTGCGCGACTTATCGGCCTGCGGATTGACGATGACGTAGGAGAGATAAAGGTCCTTGTCGCGGATGTGCCGCCAGTAGCCCTCCAGCGCCGCAGCGCGCTTGGGGTCATTCTCGCGGAACACATCCAGGCCTACCATGAAGCCCACAAAGGTGCTGGCCACATGGTCCGGACTGCGGCCGATCATGCCGCAGGTGAGTTCCGACCAGCGCTCCATCGCAGCACGCCGTTCCACCCATTCGGCATGCGTGCGCGGCAGCATCCAGGCCTTGTTCACGCGCGCGCCAGTCTCGGTGGTGAAGGTCATCTCCTGGGCATGGTCGCGCTGGTACTGGTACAGCCCGGCCGCCGCCTGCACCGCACCGCGGAAGGCCGCATCGGTCGTCACATCGGCCACCGGCTTGCCATCGACGAAGATGGTGCGCCCATCGCGCAGGCCGGCGACATAGGCTGCGGGATCACGGGTCATGGCGGGTCCTCATGTCGGTCAGTTCTTGTTCTGAATAGGCGAGCAGATCGGCCTCGTGCTCGGGCGCCTGGCGCAGGAAGATCTCACGGCGGATGCCGTCCGCCATGCGGCGCACCGCCGGCCCCAGCGTGGAAATTCCGCCCGAACATGCATGCGAAAGCCAGGATGCGAAACCATAGACACGAATGCGCGACAGCCATTCCGCGTCGCCGGTCAGCGCGAAGCTGCCATCGAGATAGGGAAAGCCGCCCAGCATCGCATCGGCTTCGGCAGCGGGCGGCGTGAAGCGCTCCCGCCACAGCGCCACATGCGGCGCGATCGCGCGCAGTTCCGGCCGCGCCGAGAGATCGATTGCCATGCCGGTGCCGGCGATGACGAAATCCGCCGCGACATCGCCACGCGCCGTCTCCAGCACCACGCCCTGGCCTGCCACATGCGCGCCCAGCAGCCCCGCACCCGTCAGC